>QHVP01000137.1:3217-4760 GCA_003222295.1 Acidobacteriota bacterium
CCGAAGGTGCGCCGCGCCCTGGAAACCGCCCGCGAGCAGGCGGCGCGACGCATCGCTGGCCCCGGCGGGCGGAAGAAGAGTCACACCGGCCTGATCCTGGGCGGGGCGGCGCTGGCGGCGGCGGGAACCGTCGCCGTCGTCAAAGCGACGGGCGGGACGAAGCTCCCGACCTTCAGCGGCGCCCGGTTCGGCACGCCCGCGCGCGACTGCCCGAACGGCTCGGAGAACGTCCACTTGCCGTTCACGATCCTCGTCGAGGCCTCGAACCCGTCAGGGGATCCCGTTCCCATCAATTCCGTCAGCACCGTCGTGACGATCGAGGCCAGCCCCGCGTTCGCGGGCGAGATCGGTTTCCAGAGCAGCCAGGTGACCACGGTCGTGCCCTCGTCGATACCCGCCAAGCAGAGCGTCACCCTCCAGCTTTCGAGCTTCCTGATCTGTGGGAACGGCGAGGGTGATCCCGGCCGCTTCAACGAGTGGTCGGGGCGGGTGACGCTGACGACTCCGGTCGGGGTGTTCATGATCGACGCGGCGGACCGCATGCGCGTGAACCTGCCGTAGCCCGGCTGCCCATCGACGGCGCCCAAACTTTCTTCTGACCGGCCGAAGTTTCGGACCCCGGTTTCCGAGCGCGAGAGTCGCTTCACGACACGGCCTTCTCGATCAACACTGCTGGAACCTCTCCCCTGACCCTCCACGCCGCTCCCACGCCGACGCATTCGCGTGCGCCGAGCCGGCCTCGATGCGAAGCTCCTGGCGCCCGCCAGCCCCTTCGCCGAGGCCGAAAATCACCGTGATAAACAGGGGTATGAACACGAACATGCTCGCTCTCGCGTCTGGCCTGTCGGATCAGGATCTCCTCGCGAGCATCGGGGTGCTCGCGAGTAAAGAGCGGGAGGCGTCGGTCGACCTCGTGGCCCATCTGGCCGTACTCGACACGCGACCCTCCCTCTACGCTTCCCGAGGCTGCGGGTCGCTCTTCACCTACTGCACGGAGGTGCTCCGGCTCTCCGAAGACGCCGCCTGTAATCGGATCGAGGCGGCTCGAGCCTGCCGAAGTTTTCCCGCGATCCTCGACCATCTCGCCTCGGGCGCGATGTCACTGACCTCCGTCCGGCTGCTGAGGCGGCACCTCACGCCGGAGAACCACGTCGCCGTCCTCGCCAGGGCGTGTGGCCGAAGCCGGCGCGAGATCGAGGCCCTGGTCGCGGAGCTGGCACCGCGGCCGGACGTTCCGTCTTCCGTCCGGAAGCTTCCGAGCGTTCCGCACGCTCCCACGCCCACGCCGATACCCGCTACTACGCTGCCGTCGACACGTGTCGCGGCCGCGATCGTTGCGCCCCCCGAACCGCAGCCACCGTTCACTCCACCGCCGGTCGTTTCGACACGCCGTCCGGTCATCGAGACCACCTCGCCGGAGCGCTATCGCGTCCAGTTCACGATCGGCAAGGAGAGCCACGAGAAGCTTCGGCGCGTTCAGGCCCTTCTCCGTCGCGAGATCCCGAACGGCGACCCGGGCGCCATCTTCGACCGCGCCCTCACC
>QHVP01000001.1:0-4078 GCA_003222295.1 Acidobacteriota bacterium
ACACGCCGGGAGAGAACGTCTTCTACCTCTTGCGCCGTCAAGCGGTCATGACCGGTCGCGAGCTGAAGACGGCGCGTGTCGGCGTGGGCGACCAGGGCGAACCCAACGTCCAGTTCACGCTCAACAGGGAAGGAGCGGCGCGGTTCAAGCAGGAGACCGGTCGCAACATTGGCCGCCGGCTGGCCATCGTCCTGGACGAACGGGTGACGTCCGCGCCGGTGATCGAGCAGCCGATCGGCGCGGAAGGGCGGATCCGGGGCCACTTCACCGCCGCCGAGGCCGACGAGCTGGCCAAGGTCCTGCGTGCAGGGGCGCTCCCCGCGAAGATGCGCTACGTGCAGGAGCTGACGATCGGCGCGTCGCTGGGCCGCGACTCGATCCGGGCGGGCATCCTCGCGTCCGCGGCGGCCCTGCTCTTCGTCACCGTCTTCATGCTCGTCTACTACCGCCTGTCCGGGCTGAACGCCGTGGTGGCCCTGGCCGCCAACCTGCTCATCCTCCTCGCGGCCATGGCCTACGCCGGCGCCATCCTGACCCTGCCCGGCATCGCGGGCATCATCCTCGCCATGGGGGTGGGCGTGGACACGAACGTGCTCGTCTTCGAGCGCATCCGGGAGGAGCTGCGCCACGGCAAGACCGTGCGCGCCGCGGTGCTCGGCGGCTTCGATCGCGTGTGGCTCACCATCCTCGACACCCATGCCACCGTGCTCATCGCGGCGGCCTTCCTCTTCCAGTTCGGCACCGGGCCCATCAAGGGCTTTGCCGTCACCCTCGTCTTGGGCCTCATCGCCAACGTCTTCGCATCCTATTTCGTCAGCAGGTTGGTGTTCGAGTGGGTGCTGGGGAAGCGAGGCCGATCTGCAGCCGACGAGGTGGGAGAGCTTCGCTGGCCTGGCCGAACTGGGCGGAGGAGACGTTGGCCACGTAGGTGCTGAAGTTCCGATGATTGAGGACGTTGAACGCCTCGACGAAGACCCTGGCCGACGCGCGCTTGAGCTGCGTGATGCGACCGAGCCGAATGTCCCAGGAGAAGAAGTCATCACCGCGCCGCCGGTTGCGCGGCTCGTAGCGGACGAAAGGCGGGAGGGGCATGCTCGTCGTGGCCGAGTAGGGCGGCGCGCTGCGCGCGCTGACGATGCTCGAGGCCTCGAATCCCAGGGGAAAGTGCATCCCGCCGCGGACCACCAGGGTATGCCGGACATCGATGTCGCAAGGTCCGGCGTCCACGCCCAGATCGAACGGGTTCGTGGCCGTGTCCCCGCCGAGCGTCCCCGACGTGTTGTCGTCGCATCGTGCCCACGTATAGGAAAGGCCGCCGTAGCCTCGCGCCTGACGCAGCTCGTACCGCAGCGCCAAGGCTCGATAGGTTCCCGCGCCCAGGCTGCCGGCGAACACCTTCGACCCGAAATTGGGATCGATCGCGGTGCCCTGCTGCGAGATGTTCAGGTTGCGCCAGACCAGGAGCGACTTCGGCTTCGAATAGACGACGTCGGCCGAGACGGCCATGCTCCGCGTCAGCTCATGGCCGACCCCCAGCGTGAGCTGGCGATTCACCGGGACCGTGAAGTCGGGGTCGATCCCATTGACGCTCCGGGCGAGGCTCCGAGCCGCAATGCGGGTCAGGTCCGGAGTCCTTCCCTGGGCGTAGGCATCGGCGAGGTACTGGCGCAGCCGTGCCGCGGAGCCGGTCGGATCCGCCGGATCGTAAAAGGGATTGAAGAGCCCGCCGAAAGCAGGGTTCCAGTTCAGGACCACCGCTCGGTCGAGGAGCCGGTTGTTCAGGATGAAGGCGTCGGCGAGGTTGGTGTGCTCGCTGTCGTGGAACAGCCCGGCGCTGACGCGTACGACCGTCTTCGCCCGGCGGTCCAGGGACCAGGCGAGTCCGAGGCGGGGAGACAGGGTGTGCACCCGCTTGGCCCCCGAGATCGCGAGGCTGTCGTCGGTGTCATAGCGGATCCCATAGTTCAGGACCAGCCGGGGGGAAAGACGCCAGCTGTCTTGCCCGAACACGCCCAGCACGTTGGCCCGGGAATCCCAGGTCGTGCCTCCCTCGAGGATGACGAACTGCAAAGGATGCGTGCTCGGATCGGAAGGGTTGAACGGCCGGTCGGTGGCAAAAGTGTACTGCCCATCGCGGAAGTTCCGGAAGTTGCCGAAATAGCGGATGTTGCTCAGCGTGAGGCCGAACTTCACCGCGTGCGCCCCGCGCACGAAGGACACCGCTGGGCCGTTGAACCTCGAAGGTCTGACCGGCGTTCGTCGTTCCCAGGGGGTGCGCTCGATTGAACGCCGCCCGGAGCTCGTTCGTCGCGCTCGCGCCGAGAATCCGGGTCCACGCTCCGGACAATCCCCAGTAATCGCTCTGGCTCGAGCGCCCGTGCTCCACCGTCGACAGCCCTCCGACCCCGGAGTTGAAATCGCTCGAGTCCTGTCGGTTGTAGCGCGCGTTGACGATGCTCGCCGGACCGAAGTGCCAATCGGCCTTGACCAGATACAGCTTGTGATCCTGGCCGGCAGCGGCCAGGCAATTCCCCGTCCCCGCATCCCGCCTCGCCGGGGGACGGCAAGCCTCCAGGGACGATGTGACGATCGCCTCGCGATCGGAACTGAGGTACTCGAAACCGGCAAAGAAGAACGCCCTGTCCTTAACCAGCGGACCACTCAGGTAGCCGCCCGGACGCTCTTCGTGAAGCCTCGTCTTGGATGCGGTCAGGGCCGGGGTTGCGTCGAGCCCCTGGTTGCGGAAATAGGCGAACAGCCGACCGTGGAAATCGTTCGCACCCGAGCGGGTGACCACGTTGACGATGCCGCCGGACGCCTGGCCGAACTCCGCGTCGTACCCGCTCGTGGAAACCCTGAATTCCTCGATCCAATCCTGCGAAAACGCGATGAGCTGGCTGCCGAGCTGAGAGCTGCGGTTGGTGACGCCGTCGACGAGGAAGTTGTTGTCGAAGCCACGCTGGCCGGCGATGGAGAGCCCTGAGGCCTTGACGTCGTCCTGGACCGTCGGCGTCAGGAGAGCCAGGGAACTGAAGGTCCGAGCGACGACGGGAAGGTCGTCGATCTCGGCGCGCTGAATCACCTGGCCGATCTCGCTTCTTGTCGCCTCCACCAGGGGCGTGACCGTGGCTTCGACCACCACGACTTCCGCGCGGCCGGGAAGACCGAGGTCGAGATTCACCGTCGTCGTGGTGCCGACGAACAGCTCCTCACCCTTCATGGTCACGGGAGCCAATCCGGCGTGGGCCGCGGTGAGGTCGTACGCTCCGGGCGGCAGGTTCTGGAGCAGGTACTGGCCGTCGTGGTCGCTCGTCGTCGAACGCTGCAGACCGGTCGCCACGTGTCGCACGGTGACGGTGGCGCCATCGACGGCGCCGCCGGCAGGATCGGTGACCGCACCGACGACGACGGCGTACCGGGTCTGCGCGCCCGCCTGACCCTCGGACGCCATCAACCACATCGCCGGCAACCAGGGCCCGAGGACGCGCGTCAGGAAACGCCGGCTTCTTTTCATGGCCCTCGACGACTACCCTCGAAAGGAGCCGACGCCGCACGCGCTCCTCTCCGCTGGGCGGGTATGATACTACCGTGAATGGCACGCAAATTGTGCAACAGTGAGCCATAGCGCCAATGGCCTTCGCTCTCCGTGGCTGCCCGCGATCACCGCGATGGCGGGGATCACGGCCTCCCTGCTGTTCTGGCGGGCGGAGTCGCGGAGCGACCGTCGGGAAGTCGCCGTCTTTGGCGAGGAGCAAGCGCGGGCGTCCGCGGAGAGTTTTCATCGCGCCACGGACGCGCTCACCCGCGCTCTTGCGCACCTCGTCGAGCGCAACGGCGCCGTGTTTCGCGACAGTGATCGGTGGACCATCGATCTCACCGGGCTGAAACTCTCGCTCTGGGTGGAACCCTCCGGGGAGGTGCGCCAGGTGGTTCCGCGCCCGTCCAACGAGGCGATTCTCGGCGCCGACCTTTCGAGCAGCGAGGCGGTCCGTAAGGCCCTGAAGACGGGCCAGGTGGCGCTCGGACGATCGTCGATTCCTGCGCCCCCGGAAGACTCGTTCGTCGATATCGCCGTTCC
>QHVP01000001.1:4088-14518 GCA_003222295.1 Acidobacteriota bacterium
TGATCCGCGCCGTCTTCTCGTCCCCCGACGCCGCTTCCGGCTGGGACCTTTCGGTGGTGGTCGGCGCCCGCGAGGTCTATCGTCGCGGGTCCGCGAGCGACTGGGTCGCGGAAGCGGACGTGGGAGGAGCGGGCGTCGCGGCCCGTCTTCGCGTCGCGCCGCGCCCGGAGGTCCTCGCCCGGGTCCGGGGCCATCTCCCGCAAGTGATTCTCGTGGCCGGGATCGCGATGGCTCTGCTCCTCGCTTTCTCGGTTGGCCTGGCCCAGGCTGCGGTGCGTCGAGCGGACGAGGCCCGGGAGAGTGAGGAAAGGTACCGTCGGTTCTTCGAAGCCGATCTGGCGGGCGCGATCGTGACGGACCCGGAAGGACATCTTCTCGACGCGAACCCCGCCGCCCTCAGGATGTTCGGCCTCGATTCGGTGGCCTCCTTCGCGGACCGCCGGATCTCGTCTTTGTATGCGCAACCCGAGCAAAGACCCGAGCTGATGGCCCAATTCCTGGCGAAGGGACGCGCGGATCAGATCGAGCTAGACATGCGGCGGGCGGATGGGCGTCCCCTGCACGTCCTGGCCAACATGGTCGCTCGGCGCGACGCGGAGGGGAATATCCTCGAGTTTCAATGGTTCCTCATCGACATCACCGACAAGAGACGAGTCGAGGTCCAGCTCCGCCAGGCGCAGAAGATGGAAGCAATCGGCCGGCTGGCCGGGGGAGTGGCGCACGATTTCAACAACCTCCTCGGGGTGATCACCGGATACGGCGAGCTGCTCGAGCGGGACCTGTCCGAAGACCACCCGGGTCGGCGGCGCCTGCGTGAGATCCGGCGGGCCGCGGAGAGCGCGGCCGCGTTGACTCGCCAGCTCCTGACCTTCAGCCGCCAGCAGGCTCTGGAGACGCGCGTGCTCGACCTGAACGAGATCGTGCCCAACGCGGAGAAGATGCTCCGGCGGCTGATTGGAGAGGACATCGAGCTCGTCATGACCCTGGCTCCCGACCTCGGGCACGTGCGGGCGGACGCGGGACAGATCGAGCAAGTGATAATGAACCTGGCCATCAACGCCCGCGACGCGATGCCCAAGGGCGGCAAGCTGATGATCGAGACGTCGAACGTCGACCTCGACGAGCGCTACCTCGCGACTCATCCGTCCGTCTTGAAACCAGGGCCCTACATCATGGTAGCGGTGAGCGACACGGGTCACGGCATGGACGCAGACACCATTGCCCACATGTTCGAGCCCTTCTTCACGACGAAGGAGAAGGGCAAGGGAACCGGCCTCGGCCTCGCCACCGTCTATGGCATCGTGCAACAGAGCGGCGGAACCGTGAACGTGTACAGCGAGGCCGGACACGGGACGAGCTTCAAGGTGTACTTGCCGCGCGTCGATGACGAGGCGGCTCAGATCCGGGCGGCGGAAGGCGAGGTGCTGGCGCCCCGAGGCACGGAGACGATCCTCCTGGTCGAGGACTCGGAGTCGCTGCGGGAGATGATTCGAGAAGTGCTGGAGGCCTCCGGCTACACGGTGAACGAAGCGGACACACCGGAGGCGGCGGCGCGCACCGTAAGCACGAAAGGCGCCGCCACCAGTCTCTTGTTGACGGACGTCATCATGCCCGGCCTGTCCGGACCGGACCTGGCGGCCCGGCTCGCCGCCACGAATTCCCGGGCACGCGTCCTCTACATTTCGGGGTACACGGACGAAATGATCGGCAGTCGCGGTCGTGGCCTGGACCCGGGGACGAACTTCCTGCAGAAGCCGTTCACTTTCGACGCGCTCCTGCGGAAGGTTCGCGACGTTCTCGACGCGCCGAGCTAGGCCCGACCAGGCCCGGGCACGAGCGCCCAAGATCGTCGAGAAGTACGACCAATAGCGAGGACACATCCCATGGCCATCAGGCAAGTCAAGCGTCTCGTGAAGTCCAAGCCGACGGTCGAGGGCGCCGGGGTGCGACTCCGCCGCGCCTTCGGCTTTGGAGCGACAGCCGACTACGACCCGTTCCTCCTGCTCGACGATTTTCGCAACGAGCGGCCCCAGGACTACCTCGCCGGCTTTCCGTGGCATCCCCATCGCGGGATCGAGACGATCACCTACGTCCTCGCGGGCGCGGTCGAGCACCGCGACAGCATGGGAAACCGCGGGAGCATCGGAGCGGGGGACGTCCAGTGGATGACCGCCGGCCGCGGGGTCATCCACCAGGAGATGCCGACGGGCGACACCGACGGGCGGATGCACGGGTTCCAGCTCTGGGCCAACCTTCCTTCGTCGCTCAAGATGACGGCGCCGCGGTACCAGGAGGTGAAGGCGCCGGACGTGCCCGTCCACGTCGACGACGACGGAAGCGAAATCCGCGTCGTCTGCGGCAGCTACCGCGGGACGCGAGGTCCGGTGGACGACGTGGCGGCCAGGCCCGTCTACCTGGACATCTCCGTGCCCGCGGGGAAGAGGAAGGTGCTGCCGATCGAGACGACGAGCCACGCGTTCGCCTACGTGTTCGCGGGCGCGGGCAAGTTCTGCAACGCCTCGGAACCGCTGGCGGTACCGACCGAGCCCGAGGCCTGGGCGGACGCGAAACCGCCCTCACAGGCGGACAACCGCACCCTGGTCCTCTTCGATCGCGGCGACGAGATACAGATCCAATCCGGCGACGAAGGCATCCGCTTCCTCCTCATCTCCGGCCAGCCGCTCGGAGAGCCCGTCGCGTGGTATGGGCCCGTCGTCATGAATACGCAAGAGGAGCTGCAACACGCGTTTGAGCAGCTCGACGCGGGAACGTTTCTCCGCCCGGACGCGCCGCGCTGACTCCCGTTCACGGGCTGTTGTGAGAAGCCGGCCCGACAACTTGACGGTCTAGGATGCGCTTCTCCCTCCGACGCGCTCATCGCCCGACTGCGCGCCCCACTACCTCAGCGATCGCGCGAAGTGAGGCCGTGTGCATCGCCCAGCGTGATCGACTACGTGCGGGTCTACGGCTAGGATTCCGCGCGTGAGTGATCATGTCGCGTCCGCGCCCGCAGCGCGGAGCGGGACCCAGTTCCCGTGCCCGCAGTGCGGGTCTCGTCTCGTCTACGCGCCGGCCACATCTTCGCCGTGCCATCCCGGCCGTGGAGGCGCGCGTCGAAGAGCTGGACCTGGAGGCGGCGCTGGCGGGCGGCCTGGCTTCGGAGCCGACGGTGGAGAGGCTGACGATCTCGTGCTCCTCCTGCGGGGCGCAGTCGACGCTCGCCGCCGGGGTCGCCGCCGACCGCTGTCCGTTCTGCGGCACCGCCTTCGTGGCCACCGCGGTGAGCACGCGGTCCCTCAAGCCGGAGTGGCTGTTGCCCTTCCGCATCGTCCTCGAGGAGGCGCGCGCGCGCTTCCGCGCCTGGGTGCACTCGCTCTGGTTCGCGCCCAACAGGCTGGCCCGCGATGCCAGCACCGGCCGCATCGACGGCATGTATGTGCCGTACTGGACCTTCGACGCCGCCACCACCAGCCGCTACACGGGTGAGCGCGGCGAGGATTACACGGTGTCCGAGTCCTACACCGACGGGAGCGGCCGCACGCAGACGCGCCAGAAGACGGAGACGCGGTGGACCCCGGTGCGGGGGACGGTGACGCAAGGCTTCGATGACGTGCTGGTGGTGGCCAGCCGTTCGCTGCCCGAGCAGCATGCGGACGCGCTCCGCCCGTGGGACCTCCAGGCGCTGGTCCCGTATCGCGACGAGTTCCTGAGCGGCTTCGGGGCCGAGACCTACCAGGTCCGGCTGCCCGACGCCTACCAGAAGGCCAAGACAGTGATGGCGGCGGTCATCCGGAACGTCATTTGCCGCGACATCGGCGGCGACCATCAGAGGATCGACACCGTCGAGACCAGCTACGCGAACACGACCTTCAAGCAC
This sequence comes from Acidobacteriota bacterium, assembly GCA_003222295.1. Taxonomy (GTDB): domain Bacteria; phylum Acidobacteriota; class Vicinamibacteria; order Fen-336; family Fen-336; genus AA29. The sequence continues at coordinate 7,966 of QHVP01000001.1, forward strand.
ATCCTGCTGCCGATCTGGATCAGCTCCTACCGGTTCGGCGACAAGACGTATCGCTTCCTGGTGAACGCGCGCACGGGCGAGGTTCAGGGGGAGCGACCGTACAGCTGGATCAAGATCGCCCTGGCCGTCCTGGCCACGCTCGTGGTGGTGGCCGCCGTCGTGTGGGTCATCAACTCGAAGTGACCAGCGATCACCGCGAGGACATCATCGCCGATGAGGCAAGTGTCCGTGAGAGGGCCACGGCGTCGCCATTGACCATTCCCGGGCAGGGGTATAGCCTCGCTCGCCACACACCGGCGAATGGAACAGATGGTGCCAACCTCCCCGAGTGCGGGAATTCCCACCGTGCTCGTCGTCGACGACAACGAGATGAACCGCGACATGCTCGGCCGCCGCCTCGAGAAGAAGGGGTTTCGAGTGCTCACGGCCTGCGATGGCGCGAGCGCCCTCGACCTCATCGCGGCCCAGCCGATCGACCTCATCCTGCTCGACATCGAGATGCCGGGGCTTTCGGGCCTGGACGTGCTGCGCGAGGTGCGCAAGACCCGCACAGGCGCTGGAGGCGGGGGCAAACGACTACGTCGTCAAGCCGCTCGATTTCCCCGTCGTGCTCGCGCGCGTGGAAGCGCAACTTCGGCTGCGGCCGGTGTCCGCGCCGGGTGCGGGGCCGTCCGTGGACGCGGAGACGGGCCCGGGCACGCTCCTGGCCGGCAAGTACCGCCTGGGATCCCTGATCGGCTCCGGCTCCTTCGGCTCGGTCTATCGAGCCCGCCACGAGGACCTCGCGCACGACGTCGCGGTCAAGGTCCTTCTGACCGCGGCCCGAAACAGCCCGGAGGCGCTGGCGCGCTTCCAACGCGAGGGGATCGCCGCCTGCCGGGTGAAGCACCCCAACGCGGTCGCGGTGACCGACTTCGGCGTGACCGCGGGCGGCGCCGCCTTCCTGGTGATGGAGCTGCTGGAGGGCCAGAGCCTGCAGGACGAGATGCAGCGCGTCGGCCGCTTCTCCGCGCCGCGCTGCGCGGAGATCCTCGCTCCGCTCTGCGCGGCGCTGGCCGAAGCGCACGGGGCGGGGATCGTGCATCGGGACGTCAAGCCCGCGAACGTCTTCTTGCAACGCACCCCGCAAGGCGAGAGGGTGAAGGTGCTCGACTTCGGGATCGCGAAGATGGCGGACGAAGACGCCCGGGCCGGGACCCTGACCGTCGCGGGTGGCATCCTGGGCACTCCCGTCTACATGGCGCCGGAGCGATTCCGCGGGGAGAAGGTCGACGGCGCGTCCGACGTGTACAGCGTGGGGGTGATGCTCTATCAGATGCTCGCGGGGCGAGCCCCGTTCGGTGCCCCGGATTCCGATCTGATGGCCATCGTCATGATGCACCTCCACAACGAGCCCCCGCCGCTACGGGAGGCGGATCCGGAGATCGCGCCCGAGATCGATCGCATCGTGTTGTCGGCGCTGCGGAAAGATCCGCGCCAGCGGCCGGCCATCGCCTCTCTGGCCGCGAGTTTCGCGCGCGCGGCCGGGCGCGGCGACGTGGCAGAGGCTCACGAACGTGGTGTAGCGCAGGCGAGCGACGTGATCCGGGAAGGGGAAGCAGCGGCGGCGCACGCAGACCCCGCCACCGAGAACATGGTCAGGCGGCGGCCCGGACTGCGCGTGACCGGCAAGAAGCGCGGACGCGGGTGACGATCGTCGCGGCGCTCCTTCATCGAGCACTGTTACATAGCTAGCTTGACATAGCTAGCTCAGTATGATGGTATCGCGCCATGGCGCGACCGAAGAACGACATCCTTCAGGGTACGCTGGCCCTGCTCGTCCTGAAGACGGTCGCCGATGGTGGCCGGATGCACGGATACGCGATCACGGCGCACATCCAGCGCGTCTCGGCCGACCTGCTGCGCGTCGAGGAAGGCTCTCTCTACCCCGGCCTGCACCGCATGGCCCAGGAAGGCTGGCTGCGCGCGGAGTGGGGTACGACGGAGAAGAACCGCCAGGCGCGCTTCTACACCATCACCAAGGCGGGCCGGAAGCAGCTCGAGATCGAGGAAGAGAGCTGGGCGCGGCTGTGCAGCGGCGTGGGGCGTGTACTCGGATACGCCTGAACCGTCCCATTCAGGAGGGCCGCCCATGTCCTGGCTAGCGCGCCTCCGTAACGTGTTTCGCGCGGACGAAGTCTCGGAGGAGATCGAGCGCGAGATGGCCTTCCATCTCGCCGAGCGCACCGACGAGCTCATCGCGGCCGGGGCGTCGCCGGAGGCGGCGCGGCGCGAGGCGGAGCGCCGGTTCGGTTCTGACCTGCTCCAGCGGGACAACACCCGCGACCGCGACGTCCTCGTGTGGCTGGAGACTCTGCTCGGCGACTTCCGCTACGGGCTGCGCGCGCTTCGGCGCAGCCCCGTCTTCGGCCTGGCCGCGATCCTCACCCTGGCCATCGGAATAGGGGCGAACACGGCCGTGTTCACCCTGCTCCACGGCCTGCTCCTCCGCAGCCTCCCCGTGACGCGCCCCGAGGAGCTCGCCCGCATCGGGCTGACCAATCTGGGCGACGGGCCTCCGGCGCCGTTCATCCCCTACCGGATGATCCAGCAGCTGCGCCGGGAGCAGCGCTCGTTCGTCGACCTGTCCGCCTGGCGGGAGCAGTCCGTCGCGGTTTCGGACCGCGACGGGATGAAGCGCTGGCACCAGGTGGGGCTCGTCAGCGGGAACGCGTTCGCGCTGCTCGGAGCGCAGCCACGCCTGGGCCGGCTGATCGACGAATCCGACGACGTGCCCGGCGGACCGGCCCACGGATGGCCGGTGGTGTTGAGCGACGGCTTCTGGCGAGACCGGTTCGCTGCCGAGGTTTCGGGCACGTTCGTCCAGATCGTCGGCGTCACGCCGCCGGCGTTCCACGGCCTCTGGCCGGGAGTCGAGCCCAAGCTCTACCTGCCGATGCAGTTCCTGACCGTGCTGCAGGGACGGGACGATCTCAACTCTCCGGCGCCGACGTCGGTCGTGTGGTGCGCCGCGATCGGCCGCCTGAAGCCCGGGGTATCGCATGCCGCGGCCGGCGTCGAGATGGCCGCGTCACAAGGCCGACTTCTCCACGAGTTCACCCCACCGGACTTCCTCCGGAACCCCGGTTCAAAAACGCTCGCCTGAAAGTGGATTCCGCCCGTACGGGATTGCCCAGCTTCTTCGCGCAAACGTACTCGGCGCCGCTCTACCTGATGCAGGGCCTGGTCGTCATCGTGCTCCTCCTGTGCTGCGTGAACGTGAGCGGGCTCATGATGTCGAAGCTGCACGAGCGGCAACACGAGTTCGCCGTGCGCACCGCCATCGGCGCCGGACGGCTGAGGCTCGTTCGCCAGTACCTTGCGGAGAGCTTCGTCATCGCCGTGGCCGGAGCGGCGCTGGGGGCGGCGCTCGCGTGGTACGGGACCGGCTCGCTCTTGCCGTTCTTCCGCCACCCGAACATGGGCACCGCGATGTCGCTCCAGCCGGACCAAACGGTCTTCCTGGTCACCGCCGCCCTCGCCGTGGCGACCACGCTGTTCTTCGGAATGTGGCCGGCCTGGAGGGCCGGCGCCGCCGACCCGGGGACCCTCTTGAAATCGCGGACGGCCGCGCCGCGGCGAATGGGTGGCCGCGGCTTTGTCGCGGTCCAGGTCGGCCTGTCCCTCGTACTGGTCGTGTCGGCGACGCTGCTCTCACGGAGCCTCATCCGGCTTCGTGGTGAGCCCACCGGATTCGACCTCGATCACGTTACGATCCAGACGCCGCCCCTTCACCTGCTGCCCCAGAAGGGCATGGCGAAGCTGGATCTCTATCAGCGGATGGTCGACCGCATCGCGCACGCGCCGGGCATCCGGTCGGCCGCCGTCACCTGGTTCACGCCCATGACAGGCTCACAGGTCACGGCCAAGTTCCAGGCCATCGGCCAGGGGACGACGTCTCCGGAGGACGCGACCCTGGCCTACAACGCGGTTGGTCCTGGGTATTTCCGGACGATGGAGACGCGCATCATCGACGGACGGGAGTTCGAGACGCGCGAGCGCTCGCGCGACGTCTGCGTCCTCAACCAGGCGGCGGCGGACTTCCTGTTCTCTCGCCAGGCCGCCGTCGGCCGCTACGTGCGGACGTCGACGAGCATCGGGACGACCCGCGGCGGCGATCGGCCGCTACCGGAGTCGGTCACCTGCCGCGTGGTCGGAGTGGCGCAGGACGCGAAGTTCGCCAACCTTCGCGAGCCCCCTCCGCGGACCATCTACTTCCCGGTCACGCCCGACGTCGTGGACGGCAACCTCGTGTTCCTCCTCAACGGGCCCACCAAGGCGGGTGTGATTGCCGCGTACACCGACGCCTTGCGGGAGATCGCGCCCACCATACCGCTGGTGCTGTTCGCGACACTTCGCGAGCAAATGGATGCCGCGCTCGGAAGCCAGCGCGCCATCACCTTCATGAGCACGTTCTTCGCGGGCGTCGCCCTGCTGCTCAGCGCGATCGGCCTCTACGGGATGCTCTCGTCCAGCGTCACCCAGCGCACGGGAGAGATCGGCATCCGTGCCGCGCTCGGCGCCTCGCGGGGCGTCATCCTCCGCATGGTGTTCGCGGACGCGCTTCGAGCGGTCGCGATCGGAGTGGCCATGGGTTCGGTCGCGCTCTTCTTCGCGAGCCCGCCGATCCGGCACATGCTGTACGGCGTCTCGCTGTTCGACCTCACGACGGTGGCGGCAACCGCTGCGCTCCTGGCCCTGGTCGTTCTGGCCGCGAGCTTGTGGCCGGCGCGGCGTGCCGCTTCGGTCGACCCCATGCGCGCCATCCGCGCCGATTGAGCCCCGGCGTCGCGGGGGAACCGTACCCGGGCCTGCCCGCGACCGCACCGATCGGGATGAGAATCGATAAGTAACGCATGAACCTCCACTACGACGTCATCGTCATCGGCGGCGGGCCGGCCGGCGAGCACTGCGCGGGCGCCCTGGCGGAGGGCGGCCTGCGCGTGGCCGTCGTCGAGCGCGAGCTGGTGGGAGGCGAATGCTCCTACTGGGCCTGCATCCCGTCCAAGACGCTGCTGCGGCCCGGCCAGGCGGCGCGGGCGGCGCGCGAGGCGGCGGCGAGGGCGGAGGTGGACGTCCCGGCGGCGCTGGCCTGGCGCGACCTCATGGTTTCGGACTACTCCGATGCGGGCCAGGTCCGCTGGCTGGCGGGCAAGGCCGTCGACCTGTTGCGCGGCCGCGGCCGGATCGCAGGCCCCGGCGCGGTCGAGGTCAGCGGCGTCCGTTACACCGCCGAGCACATCGTGATCGCGACGGGCTCGGAGCCCATCGTGCCGCCGGTGCCGGGCCTCCGCGAGCTCGACGGCGTCTGGGGCAGCCGCGAGGCGACGGGCATGAAGGCGGTTCCGCGACGTCTGCTCGTGCTCGGCGGCGGATCCGTCGCCGTCGAGATCGCGCAGGCCGTCCATGGTTTCGGGGGTGAGGTCGTCCTCGTGGAGGGTGCCGAGCGGGTCCTGGCCCGGGAGCCGGCCCCGCTGGGCGAGGCGCTCGGCGCGGTCCTGCGTCGCGAGGGAGTGGAGCTCGTCCTCGGCACGAAGGTCATGGCGGCGCGACGCGAAGGCGAGGACTACGTCCTGGCCCTTGCGGACGGTCGCGAGGTGCGCGGCGACCGCCTCCTCGTCGCGACGGGCCGCCGCCCGCGGGTCGCCGAACTCGGTCTGGAGAGCGTGGGAATCCAGGCCGGCGAACACGGGATCCCGGTCGACGCGCGTTTGCGCGCGGGTGAGCGTCTCTGGGCCATCGGCGACGTCAACGGGATCTGGCTGCTGACCCACGTCGGCAAGTACCAGGCCGACGTCGTCGCGGCGAACATCCTCGGCGAGCCGCGTGAGGCCCACTACGAAGCGGTACCGCGCGTGGTCTTCACGGAGCCGCAAGCGGCGGCGGTGGGCGAGCCGGAGGCGCGCTTCAGCGGGACGGCCCGCCTGAAGGAGGTGGCCCGGACGGGCACGTATTCGCGCGCGCACGCCGAGGACAATGGGTTCCTCACCCTGCTCAGCGACGGCGAACGGCTCACCGGCGCCTATGCGCTGGGCGCCGAGGCCGGCGAGTGGCTGCAGCAGGCCACGCTGGCCATCCGCGCCCGCGTGCCTCTCGACGTGCTGCGCGACGTGATCCAGCCCTTCCCGACCTTCTCGGAGATCTACGCGGACGCCCTGAAGGCGCTGGCGCACGAGATCTCCCGGGCACCTCGAGAGCGGCCGCTCGCCGCCTCTGGCCAGGGCCCCTGAACCGGGCGAGCCACGACAGCTCTCAAGGCCGCGCGTGGTGTCTATCCAGTCAACGCGGAAGCGGATGCGCGGGTGAGTGATCGACGCGCCGCCTGGCCGCAGCTCGCGGTCGCGAAGAGACGGCGCCAAGTCGGCAGTACAACGAAACGCAGCGAACGAGGCGATCGCCGTCTACAGCGACATCGAGAAGCTGTGGGATTACGCGAACGGCGCCGAAGCCGCGGGCGGCCGCGTCTGTCTTCGTTTACGGAGTGGCGTTTGGGCTCGATGGTCGGGCTGGGTTA
>QHVP01000139.1:0-10371 GCA_003222295.1 Acidobacteriota bacterium
GGATCTCCCCATCCAATATGCGGACTTCGCGCATTGGCAGCGGAAGTGGCTCCAGGGCGAGGTCCTCGAAGCTCAGCTCTCACACTGGCGGCGCCGCCTCGCCGGCCGCCTCCCCGTCCTGGAGCTGCCGACCGACCGCCCCCGTCCGCCGATGCGGACATACCGCGGCGCCACACATGCGCTCGTCTTCCCCCGCAAGGTCGCGGGCCAGCTCCATTCCCTCGGTCAGCGCGAAGGCGTGACCCTCTTCATGACCCTGGTCGCCGGCCTCCAGGTGCTGCTCCACCGCTACACCGGCCAGAACGACGTGGTCATCGGGTTCTCGGTCGCAAGTCGCAACCGGGCCGAGCTCGAGGCGCTCATCGGGTTCTTCGTCAACAACCTCGTGTTGCGCACCGATCTCTCCGGCAATCCCCGGTTCCGCGAGTTGCTCGCGCGCGTGAAGGTTCGCGCCCTGGAGGCCTACGACCACCAGGACGTCCCTTTCGAGAAGCTGGTCGAGGAGCTCCATCCCGACCGGGACCTCGCGCAGAACCCGATCTTCCAGGTGATGCTCGACGCGAGATGGAGACGAGGGCGGCCCGCTTCGACCTGGACATCCACGTCTGGGAGAGCGGGGACGATCTCGCGGCCGTCTTCCACTACAACACCGATCTGTTCGACGCCGCGACCATCGAGCGCATGGCCGCCCACTACCGGAACCTGTTGGAGGGGGCCGCCGAGGACGTGGAGCGGCGACTGTCGGAGCTTCCCCTGCTGACGGAGGGCGAGCTCCGCCAGGTGGTCGTGGAATGGAACGCCACCGGCCGGGACTATCCGCGCGCGGCCAGCCTGGCGGCACTCTTCGAAGCGCAGGTGGAGCGGACGCCAGAGGCCGCGGCTTTGGCCTTCGAAGGGAAGCTCCTCACTTATCGCGAGCTCAACCGCGAGGCGAACCGTCTCGCGAACCACCTGGTCTCCCTGGGCGTCGGGCCAGAAGTGCGCGTCGGTATCTGCGTGGAGCGCTCGCTGGAGATGGTCGTGGGACTCCTGGGGATCCTCAAGGCGGGCGGCGCCTACGTGCCCCTCGATCCGAGCTACCCCGAAGACCGACTGGCCTTCATGCTCGCGGATGCGGACGTTCCCGTCCTGCTCACCCAGGCCCGCCTCTCCGCGTCCCTGCCGGCGCACGGCGCCCGCGTGATCCACCTCGACGCCGATGACGGCGCCCTTGCGCAGAGCTCCGATGCGAACCCCGGGGTCGTAGTGAGTCCGGACGTGCTGGCCTACGTCATCTACACCTCGGGCTCCACCGGACGGCCGAAGGGTGCGATGAACACCCAGGCCGGGATCTACAACCGGCTTTTCTGGATGCAGGAGGAGTACGGGCTCACGGAAAGCGACCGGGTCCTGCAGCGCGGCTGGTGATGGCGAAGCCGGAGGGCCATCAGGATCCGGCGTACCTGGCCCGTCTCGTCAAGGACGAAGGGATCACCACCATCCACTTCGTCCCGTCCATGCTGCGCGCCTTCCTGGAAGAGCCGTCGGTCGCGGACCTGAAGAGCCTGCGGCGGGTGATCTGCAGCGGCGAGGCGCTGCTGTACGACCTGCAGGAGCGCTTCTTCGCGCGCATCGACGCGCCCTTGCACAACCTCTACGGCCCCACGGAAGCCGCCGTGGACGTCACACGGTGGGCCTGCCGCCGGGGCGACCCGAATGGATGCTTCCCGTTCCGCAAGGGGTGACCGGGGAGCTCTTCCTCGGTGGAGTGCAGGTGGGCCGCGGGTATCACAACCGTCCCGAGCTCACCGCCGAGAAGTTCGTGCCGAATCCCTTTTCCAGCGAGCCCGGGCAACGGCTGTATCGCACCGGGGACCTCGTGCGACACCTGCGCGATGGGCAGATCGAGTTCCTGGGCCGCGTGGACCATCAGGTCAAGGTCCGCGGCTTCCGGATCGAGCTCGGAGAGATCGAGTCGGTCCTGAGCCAGCACCCGGCCGTCCGGGACGCCGTCCTGCACGCGAGGACAGACGAGGTCGGGGACACGCGGCTCGTGGCCTATGTCGTCCCCGTCGCGGGGACGGCGGTGTCGGCGGGGGAATTGCGGCAGCACGCGCAGGAGCGTCTGCCGCCGTACATGGTGCCCGCGTCCTTCGTGGTCCTCGAAGAGATGCCTCTCGGTCCCAGTGGAAAGGTCGATCGTCGCGCACTGCCGTCTCCCGAGGACGTCGGCGTCGAGCGCGAGACGCCCTTCGTCGCGCCCCGGACGCCGATCGAGGAGGGAGTGGCCGAGATCTGGAGCCAGATCCTCCACGTGGACCGGATCGGCGTTCACGACAGCTTCTTCGAGCGGGGCGGCCATTCCCTCCTCGTGACCCAGCTCGTGTCACGTCTCCTGAAGACCTTCGACGTCGAGCTGCCGCTCCGCGCGGTGTTCCAGACGCCGACGGTGGCGGAGCTGGCGGCGAAGATAGAGGCGTCACGACGGGGGACGTCGATGCCCCCCCTGGCCCCGCTGTCGCGCGAGAGTGAGCGGACGCAGTCGTTCGCCCAGCAGCGGCTCTGGTTCCTCGAGCAGCTCCAGCCGGGCAGCTCCGCCTACAACGTCTCGACGGGCGTGTTCCTGGGGGGCGAGCTCAGCACGGAGGCGCTGCGCCTCTCCCTGCAGGCGATCGTGGACCGCCACGAATCCCTGCGCACCACCTTCGTGACCAAAGACGGCCGGCCTCTTCAGGTGGTTGCGCCCGCGATGGTCGTGCCGCTGGCCGAGGTGGACCTGCGAGGCCTGCCGGATCCGGAGGCGCAGGCGCGGCGGCTGGCCGAGGAGGAGGCGTCGCGGCCCTTCGATCTGGCGCGCGGACCGCTCCTGCGCGCGACCCTGCTGCGGCTGGCCGAGCAGGAGCACGCGCTGCTGCTGACCGTGCACCACATCGTGTTCGACGCCTGGTCGATGGGGATCTTCGCGCGCGAGCAGGCGCTCCTCTACGCCGCTCATGTCTCGGGCGAGCCGTCCCCGCTGCGGCCGCTGGACGTCCAGTACGCGGACTTCGCCGCGTGGCAGCGGGACTGGCTGCAAGGCGAAGTCCTGGAAAGGCAGCTCGGATACTGGCGTGAGCAGCTCGAGGGGCTGCAGGCCCTCGAGCTCCCGATGGACCATGCACGGCCCGCCGTGCAGACATTCGACGGCGCCTGGCGGCAGCGGACGCTGCCCCTGCTGGAGCAGGTCAGGCAGCTCGGCCGGCAGGAGGGCACCACCCTCTTCATGACTCTCCTGGCCGCCTTCCAGGCGCTGCTTCACCGCTATACCGGAATGGACGACGTGGCGGTGGGCTCGCCCATCGCCAACCGGCCGCGGGTGGAGCTCGAGGCGTTGGTCGGACTCTTCGTCAACAGCCTGGTCCTGCGGACCGATCTCTCGGGGGACCCCACGTTCCGCGACCTGCTGGCCCGCGTGAAGGACGTTGCCCTCGGCGCCTACGACCACCAGGACGTTCCCTTCGAGAGGCTGGTGGAGGAGGTGGGAGGACAGAGAGACCTCGGGAGGAACCCGCTCTTCCAGGTGATGTTCACGCTGCACGGCACGGCGGTGGAACCCGTCGCGCTTCCGGGCCTTCAGGCGCGGCCGCTGGAGACCGCGACGACGCCGACTCACGTGGACCTGGAGCTGCACCTGCACGAGAACGCCGGCACCCTGGCCGCGACCGCCGTGTACAACCGGGACCTCTTCGAGGCGTCGACGATCGATCGGATGCTGGGCCATTTCCAGGTCCTGCTGGAGGCGATCGTGGCGCGGCCCGACGCCCGCCTGTCCGAGCTCGCGCTGCTGACCCCGCTGGAACGCCGGCACACCCTGGTCGACTGGAACGAGACGAGCCGGGAGTACGCGCGCGAAGCGGCGATCCACGAGCTGTTCGAGGCGCAGGCGGCGAGGACGCCCGACGCCATCGCCGTCTCGTTCGACGGGCAGGAGCTGAGTTACGGAGAGCTGAACGCTCGCGGGAACCGTCTGGCGCGCCATCTGAGGCGCCACGGCGCAGGCCTCGAGGTCCGGGTCGGGATCTGCATGGACCGCTCGGTGGAGATGGTGGTGGGGCTGCTGGGGATCCTGAAGGCCGGGGCCGCCTACGTGCCCCTGGACCCGAGCTACCCGAAGGAGCGCCTCGCCTTCATGATCGAGGACTCTCGAGTCCCCGTCCTGCTCGCGCAGGAGCGGATGCTGGAGGCGCTTCCCGAGTACGCAGGCCGGGTGACGTGCCTCGACCGCGACTCGGAGACGATTGCCGCGGAGAGCGACGCGAGCGTCGCCAGCGGTGCGGGTGGCCAGAGCCTGGCCTACGTCATCTACACGTCGGGGTCGACCGGCATCCCGAAGGGAGCCGCGATCTCGCACCGGGCCGTCAACCGATTGGTGGTCAACACCGACTACGTGCAGGTGCAACCCTCGGACCGCGTGGCGCAGGCGTCCAATGCGTCGTTCGACGCCGCCACGTTCGAGATCTGGGGGGCGCTGCTGAGCGGAGCACGGCTCGTGGGGATCAGCCGCCAGGTCACGTTGTCGCCGCGCGACCTGGCGGCGGAGCTGAGGCGGAGCGAGGTCACGATCCTCTTCCTCACCACCGCTCTCTTCAACCAGGTGGTGCGGGAGGATGCGGGGGCCTTTTCGAGCCTGCGGCATCTCCTGTTCGGGGGCGAGGCGGTGGACCCGACGTGTGTGCGGGACTTGCTGAAGGCAGGGCCTCCCGAGCGGCTGCTGCACGTCTACGGACCGACGGAGACGACGACGTACGCCACCTGGCACCTGGTGGCGCAGGTCCCGGAAGACGCGACCACGGTCCCTATCGGCCGGCCGGCCGGAGCTCACGGCGGAGAAGTTCGTCCCCGACCCGTTTTCGGCCGAGGCCGGGGCGCGGCTCTACCGCACGGGCGACCTCGTGAAGTATCGGGCGGACGGCGCCATCGAGTTCCTGGGCCGGGTGGACCACCAGGTGAAGCTGCGCGGATACCGCATCGAGCTCGGGGAGATCGAGTCGGCCCTCGCGCGGCAGCCAGGGGTGAAGGACGCCGTGGTGATCGCGAGGGAAGACCGTCCGGGCGACAAGCGACTCGTGGCGTACGTGACCGCGCGCCACGGCCACGCTATCGACGCGGGAGTGCTGCGTGGCGCCCTCCAGGCGAGCCTGCCCGACCACATGGTGCCCGCGGCGTACGTCACGCTCGAGCGGCTGCCTTTGAACCCGAACGGCAAGGTGGATCGGCGGGCGCTACCGGTGCCCGAAGGGCCATCGCGTCCGGACGAGGCACTCGTGCCGCCACGCGACGACCTGGAGCGGGAGATCACCGCCATCTGGCGAGAGGTCCTCGGAGTCGATGTGATCGGCGTGAACGAGAATTTCTTCGATCTCGGCGGGCACTCGCTCGCCCTGCTCCAGGTCCACGGGAAGCTGCGGAGGGGCGTGACGGAGAGGGACGTGAAGGTCGTGGACCTCTTCGAATACCCCACGGTCAGCACGCTCGCCGCCTACCTTTCGCGAACAGGGCCCGTGGTCCCCGAGCTTCCGAGACGGGCCCGCCAGGATGCGCAGACGGGCCGCTTTCCCGGAGCTCCCGACCTGGATCAGTTCTGGCGGAACCTCCGGGATGGCGTGGAGTCGATCTCGTTCTTCTCCGCGAATGAGCTCGCGGCCGCCGGGATCCCGGCCTCGTCGTACACCGCGCCGGCGTACGTCAGGGCTCGAGGGGTCATCGAGGATACCGACCTCTTCGACGCCCCATTCTTCGGTTACACGGCGCGCGAAGCGGAGATCATGGACCCGCAGCAGCGGGTTTTCCTGGAGACGGCCTGGACCGCCCTCGAGACCGCGGGTTACGACACGATGCGGTATCCCGGCCGCATCGGCGTCTACGCGGGGACGAGCCTCAATTCCTACGTCTACAACCTGATCTCGAACCCCGAGGCCGTCCGTTCGCTCGGAGGCCTCGCCGCTCTCATCGCCAGCGACAAGGACTTCCTGACTACGCGCGTCTCGTACAAGCTCAACCTGCGCGGGCCGAGCGTCTCGGTACAGACGGCATGTTCGACGTCCCTCGTGGCCGTCCACCTCGCGTGCCGGAGCCTGATCCATGGCGAATGCGACATCGGCCTGGCGGGTGGCGTCTCCATCGGCGTCCCCCAGCGCAGTGGCTACTTCTACGAGGAAGAAGGGATCCTCTCGCCCACGTGATCCAGGCCGTCATCAAGGGCTCCGCGATCAACAACGACGGAGCGGCCAAGGTCGGATACACGGCGCCGGGGATCCGGGGGCAGGCCGAGGTCATCGCCACGGCCCAGGCCGTGGCCGGCATCGAGCCCGACACGATCGGCTACGTCGAGGCGCACGGGACGGGGACGACCCTTGGAGATCCCATCGAGATCCAGGCCCTGACCCAGGTATTCGGCTCCGGTGGCAGCCGCCGGGCCCCCTGCCTGATCGGCTCCCTCAAGACGAACGTCGGACACCTGGACGCGGCGGCGGGGGTGGCCAGACTCATCAAGACGGCTCTGTCCCTGAGCCATCGCCAGATTCCGCCGAGCCTCCACTTCGAAGAGCCGAACCCGAAGATCGATTTCGCGAGCAGTCCGTTCCGCGTGAGCACGCAGCTCTCGGAGTGGTCCCGCGACCAGACGCCGCGGCGGGCGGCGGTGAGCTCGTTCGGCATCGGTGGGACCAACGCCCACGTGGTGCTGGAGGAGGCGCCGCCCCCGCTCGTCGTCGAGCCCTCGCGCCGCCCCTGGCAGCTGCTCGTCCTGTCCGCGCGGACCAAGGGGGCCCTCGACCAGGCCACCCGTAACCTGGCGGCGCACGTTGCGGAGCATCCGCAGGAGGACCTCGCCGACACCGCTTACACGCTCCAGGTCGGACGGCGCGCGCTGCATCACCGGCGCATCGCCGTGTGCCGGGACAGTGACGACGCTCGGCGCGCGCTCGATCTTCAGGAGCCAGGCCGTTGCCTCGACGGCGAGGCGGACCGGACGGCGAACGGCGTGGCCTTCCTGTTCCCGGGCCAGGGCACGCAGTACGTCGGCATGGGCCGGGGCCTCTATGCATCGGAGGAGTCGTTCCACGCCGACATCGACCGCTGCGCCGCCGTGCTCCGCGGCGCCCTGGGCTTCGACCTCGTGGACGTGTTGTACCCGGCGGAGGGGATGGAGGCGGAGGCCAGTCTCCGGTTGGACGAAACGGCCGTGGCCCAGCCCGCGCTCTTCGCTTTCGAATACGCGCTGGCCCGGCTCTGGATGGGGTGGGGCGTCAAGCCCGCGGCATTCCTCGGCCACAGCATCGGCGAATACGTCGCCGCGTGCCTGGCGGGTGTGTTCTCGCTCGACGACGCGCTCGCGCTGGTCGCGGCGCGGGGCCGCCTGATGCAGGACATGCCGAAGGGATCCATGCTGGCAGTGTCCCTGCCGGAAGCGGACGTCCAGTCGCTCCTCGACGGCTCTCTCGGCCTCGCGGCCACGAACGGGCCGTCGCAGTGCGTGATCTCCGGCCCCCACGAATCCCTGGCGGCACTCGAAGAGCGCCTCCTCGCCCGCGACGTGGACTGCCACCGTCTCCGCACGTCCCACGCCTTCCATTCCCCGATGATGGAGCCGGTGCTCGCGGCCTTCCGCGAGCGCGTGGCCGCCATGAAGCGGCAGCCGCCGCTCCTCCGCTACGTCTCCAACCTCACCGGCACCTGGATCACCGACGAGCAGGCCGTCGACCCCGCCTACTGGGCGCGACACCTGCGGGAGACCGTCCGTTTCGGTCAGGGACTCGGGGAGGTGATCGAGGAAGGGCTTGTCCTCCTGGAGGTGGGACCGGGCCACGGTCTCTCGGTGCTCGCCCGGCAACCGAGGAACGGAGGACGCCCGTCCGTTGCCATCGCGTCGACGCGCCATGCGCGGGAGAGCCGATCCGACCCGGAGGTCCTGCTCACCGCCCTGGGGCGGCTCTGGTCTGCCGGCGTCGAGGTGGATTGGTCCACCTTCCACGCCGGTGAGCGCCGTCGCCGCGTGGCGCTGCCCACCTATCCGTTCGAGCGGCAGCGGTACTGGGTCGACGCGCGGATCGCCTCCGCGCCGGTCGTCTCGCCGTCTCCGGCGCGGCCAGGCAAGAAGGTGGACGTCGGAGACTGGTTCTACCGCCCGGGCTGGCGGTCTTCACCGTTGCCCCGGCAAGGGCCCGGCGATTTAGAGGGCGAGGGCTCCGGCTGGCTGGTCTTCGCCGACGACTGCGGGCTCGGCCAGCGCATGTCCGAGCGCCTGGAGCAGACGGGACAACGGGCGATCTCGGTGACACCCGGCGAGCACTTCGCGCGCACGGACAGGACCGCTTACACGGTCCGCCCCGACGAGGTGGCTGACTACGAGGCTCTATTCCGCGAGCTGAAGGCCGAGGGCGCCCTGCCGGATCACATCGCCCACTTGTGGGGCGTCACGCGTGGCGACGGCCCCGCGCCGTCCCTCGAGCGGTCCCAGGACCTCGGGTTCTACAGCCTCATCTTCCTGGCCCAGGCCGTCGGCAGCCAGAACGTCGACAAGGAAGTCGGCCTGACGATCGTGACGAGCGGCATGCAGGAGGTGAGCGGCGAGGGCCTGGCCTGCCCGGACAAGGCGACCGTCCTCGGGCCGTGCCGCGTGATCCCACAAGAGTACGCGAACGTGCGCTGCCGCAGCATCGACGTCGCGACGCCCGACTCGGGGGTCTGGGGCGACGAGGAGATCGACGGGCTGCTGGCGGAGTGCAGCGACGGGCGCGGCGACCTGGTCGTGGCCTATCGGAGGGGCGAACGCTGGGTCCAGAACTTCGAGGCGGTCCGGTTGGAACGCGGGAAGGGCGCTCCCAGCCGCCTGCGGCAGGGGGGCGTCTACCTGATCACGGGCGGGCTGGGGGGGATCGGCCTGGAGCTCGCGCGGTTCCTCGTGGACGCGGTGCACGCTCGGGTCGTCCTCGTGGGCCGCACGGGCCTGCCACCGCGCGAAGAGTGGGGCGTTTGGCGGGAGAGTCGCGGCGAAGCCGACGGCACGAGCCGCAGGATCGCGAAGGTGCAGGCGCTCGAGGCAAGCGGGGCCGAAGTCCTGGTGCTTTCGGCGGACGTCTCCGACCGGCCACAGATGGAAGACGTGTTCGCCCGCGTCGAGGCCCGGTTCGGAGAGATCAATGGCGTCATCCACTCCGCGGGAGTGGCTCCCGGGGGTGTGATCCAGCTCAAGACCCGGGAGATGGCGGAGCGTGTCCTGGCTCCAAAGCTCACGGGAACGCTCGTGCTGCAGGACCTGCTCAAGAAGCGCCGCCCGGACTTCGTGGTGTTGTGCTCGTCGCTGGCTTCCGTTCTGGGCGTTCCCGGGCAGGTCGACTATTGCGCGGCCAACGCCTTCCAGGACGCGTTCGCTCGCCATTGCGCCGGGGCCGGCGGCCCGTTCGTCCTTTCGCTGAACTGGGACACCTGGCGCGAGGCGGGCATGGCCGTCGAAAGTGATGGACTGCGGGACTTCCGCGAACCGGAGGCCCGGCTCGCCATGGCCGACGGGATGCTCTCGGCCGAAGGGAACGAGGTGTTCGCTCGCGCCCTCAGCCGTTCGCGCCCGCAGCTCCTCGTGTCCACCGTCGAGCTGGCGCCGCGAGTCGAACGATTCCGCGCCTTGAGCGGGCCGCCCGCGGCGCGGCCCGACGTCGCCGCCCGTCATCCCCGCCCCGAGATGTCCATCCCCTACGTGGCGCCGCGCAGCCCCGTCGAGCAGGCGATCGCGGATGTCTGGCAAGAGCTGCTCGGATTCGAGCGGGTGGGGATCCACGACAACTTCTTCGACCTCGGCGGGCACTCGCTGCTTCTGGTCCAGGTTCACCGGCGGCTCCGGGAGCTCTTCCCCGGGCGGGTTCTCTCCGTGGTCGAGCTGTTCGCGCACTCGACGGTCGCCGCCCTGGCCGCACATCTGAGCGAGCCTCCCGGAGGACCGGCGCCGGTGGGTCTCGAAGAATTGCAGGTGGAAGCGGAGAGACGGGAGGCCGGTCGGGATCGGTTGGGGCGGAGGCGGGGGATCCACACGGCGCTGGCCGACCCCGAGGGCGCCGATGCGTGAGAGCGCCGTCGGAGCGGGAAGCGAAAGCGTGGCGTCCGCCGCCGCCGATCTGCTGTCCACCCTTCGCGCGCGCGACGTCCGGATCTGGGTGGAAGGCGAACGCCTGCGCGTGAGCGCCCCGAAGGACGCGTTGACGGCGGAGCTCCAGGCCGAGCTGGCCCGCCACAAGGTGGAGATCGTCGCCCATCTCCGGACGGCTCGGAGCACCCAGGACGTGCCCGGGCTCACGCGGGTCCCGCGCGCCGGGGACCTCGTCCTCTCGTTCGCGCAGGAGCGCATGTGGTTCCTCCAGC
>QHVP01000139.1:10378-16996 GCA_003222295.1 Acidobacteriota bacterium
TCGCCACGAGATCCTGCGCACGACGTTCGCGGAGAGGGACGGCCTTCCCGTCCAGGTCATCGCGTCGCCGTTCCCGGTCGCGGTGCTGGTCTCGGATCTCGCCGCCCTCGCGCCATCCGAGCGCGTGCGCGAGGCGGAGCGGCTGGCCGGCGAGGAGGTGAGGCGCCCTTTCGACCTCGAGCATGGGCCGCTCTTCCGCGTGCGCGTGCTCCGCACGGAGGGCGAGGGACACCAGCTCCTGGTCACGCAGCACCATGTCGTCACCGACGGGTGGTCCATCGCCCTTCTCGTGGAGGAAGTGCTCGCCCTCTACCGCGCGTCCGCCTCCGGTGGGGCGCTCTCGCTCCCTGAAGCGGGGCTGCAATACGCGGACTTTGCCCAGTGGCAGCGAGAGTGGCTGCAGGGAGAGGTGCTCGAGAGCCGGCTCGCCTACTGGCGTGAGCGGCTGAAGGGCGCGCCTCCCGCGCTCGAGCTCCCCACCGACCGGCCGCGGCCGGCGGTGCAGACCGTCAACGGGGCGAGGCTCCATTTCGAGGTGCCGGACGAGCTCTCGCGGCGCGTCCAGTCCCTGAGCCGAGCCGAAGGGGTCACGCCCTTCATGACCCTCCTCGCCGTCTTCCAGGTGCTGCTGGGACGGTACGCGGGCCAGGACGACGTGGTGGTCGGCACGGCGAACGGGAACCGCTCCGTCGTCGAGACGGAGCGGATGCTGGGCCTCTTCGTGAACATGCTCGTGCTGCGCACCGACCTCTCGGGCAACCCGACGTTCCGGGCGCTGCTGTCCCGCGTGCGCAAGGTGGCCCTGGGCGCCGTCGCGCACGGCGACCTGCCCTTCGAGAAGCTCGTCGAGGACCTGGCCCCGCCGCGAGACCTCGCCCGCTCCGCCATCTTCCAGGTCCTGTTCGTGGGAGGGGGGGACGGCGGCCTTCGAGCTGAGCCTCTACTTCATCGACACGGGCAAGGGTCTCCGCGGGTCGCTCGAGTACAACACCGACCTGTTCGACGAGGCCACCATCCTCCGCCTGCGCGATCACTTCCAGACCCTGCTCGCGGGGGCGGTTGCACACCCGGAGGCGCGGCTCTCGGAGCTGCCGCTCCTCCCCGACGCGGAGCGGACGAGGATCGTCGTCGAGTGGAACGCCACCGTCCGCCCGGTGCCGGAGATGGCCGTCCACGAGCTCTTCGCCGCGCAAGCGGCGCGCACTCCGGACGCGACGGCCGTGTCGTTCGAAGGCCGGGACCTCACCTACCGCGCGCTCGACGCTCGGTCCAACCAGCTCGCCCACCGGCTGCGCCGCATGGGCGTGGGTCCAGAAGTGCTGGTCGCCATCGCCGTCGAGCGGTCCCTGGACATGGTGGTGGCGCTTCTGGGCGTCCTGAAGGCGGGAGGGGCCTATCTCCCCCTCGACCCCGGGTATCCGGCGGGGCGGCTGGCCTACATGCTGGAGGACGCCCAGGTCCGAGTGCTCCTCACCCAGGAATCGCTGCGGCCGTCCCTGCCCGCGTCCGCGGAGGTGCTCTGCATCGATGCCGCGCCCCTGTCCGCGGAGAGCCGGGAAGCACCGGAAGTCGCCGTACGTCCGGACCACCTCGCCTATCTTATTTATACGTCGGGCTCCACGGGCCGGCCGAAGGGCGTCCAGGTTCCGCACGGCGCCCTGTCGAACTTCCTGGCCGCCATGGGGGAGCGACCCGGTCTCGATCCCGCCGACCACCTCCTGTCGGTGACGACGCTGTCCTTCGACATCGCCGGCCTCGAGCTGTACCTCCCGCTCGTCACCGGGGCCCGGGTGGAGCTGGTGAGCGCCCAGACCGCGGCCGACGGCGCCCGGCTCCTCGAGCGCCTCGTCGCCTCCCGCGCCACCGTCGTGCAGGCCACCCCCGCGACCTGGCGGCTGCTGCTGGAGGCGGGATGGGCGGGTGGGTCGATCAAGGTCCTCTGCGGCGGCGAAGCGCTGCCGGGAGACCTCGCCGATGAGCTGCGGCGCCGCGGCGCGTCGCTCTGGAGCCTCTACGGCCCGACCGAGACCACGATCTGGTCGGCCGCTCACGGGGTCGAGCGGACGGAGGTGACCACACCCATCGGCACGCCCATCGCGAACACGCGCGTGTACGTCCTCGACACGAACATGCAGCCGGCTCCGACGGGAGTCGCCGGCGAGCTGTACATCGGCGGCGCGGGTGTGGCCCGCGGCTATCGGAACCGTCCGGACCTCACCGCCGAGCGATTCGTTCCCGGCCCCTTCGCCCCGGAACCGGGGGCGCGGCTCTACCGGACTGGAGACCTGACTCGCTGGCGCGCGGACGGCGTCATCGAGTTCCTCGGCCGGACCGATCACCAGGTGAAGGTTCGTGGCTTCCGCATCGAGCTGGCCGAGATCGAAGGGACTCTCCTCGGGATGCCCGCGGTCAAGGGGGCGGCCGTGCTGCCGCGCGACAACGGGTCGGGCGACGTGCAGCTCGTCGCCTACGTCGTGTTCGGTGCCGGCCCCGAGCCGACCGTGACGGAGATGCGCGCGACTCTCCGGGACCGGCTGCCCGGCTACATGGTCCCGTCCTCCTTCGTGATCCTGGACGACCTGCCCCTCACCCCGAACGGGAAGCTCGACCGCAAGGCCCTCGCCGGCCTCGATGCGCGCTCGAGCGCGGGCGCGGCCGATCACGTGGAGCCGCGGACGCCCATGGAGCGCCTCGTGGCCGGGATCTGGACGGAGGCGCTGGGGCTCTCGCGGGTGTCCGTTCACGACAACTTCTTCGACCTCGGCGGCCACTCGCCGCTGTCCATGCGCGTGCTCGCCCGTGTCGACAAGGCCATCGGGCAGCGCCTCAACCCCCGTGAGCTGACCTTCCAGACCCTCGAGCAGTTTGCGGCGATGTGCGAGAAGCGACTCGCTCCCCCGGCCGGAGGCGCCGCGTGACGGACCAGGTCACGAGCGACCTCGACATCGCCGTCATCGGCATGGCCTGCCGCTTCCCGGGGGCGAGCAGCGTCGAGGCCTTCTGGCAGAACCTCCGCGACGGCGTGGAGTCCGTGTCCGTCTTCTCCGACGAGGAGCTGAGGGCGCAGGGAGTGAGCGCGGAGACGCTCGCCGACCCCGCCTACGTGAAGGCGGGCGCGGTCCTGAGCGACGTCGAGTCCCGCAGCACCGTCTCTTCCTGGAGGCGGGGTGGGAGGCCCTGGAACGGGCGGGCTACGACCCCGAGCGGCACCGCGGCCCGATCGGCGTCTTCGGAGGCGCGAGCGGGAGCAACTGGCTCCTCGTCGTGATGTCGAATCCGGCCCTGCTCGCCGCGGTCTCCCCCTACCAGGCGATGTTGGCCTCGGACGCGCACCTGCTGGCTCCCCGCGTCGCCTACAAGCTCAACCTCAGCGGACCCGCCGTCGTGATCCAGACCGCGTGCTCGACGTCGCTGGTGGCCACGCACATGGCCTGCCAGAGCCTCCTGGCCGGGGAGTGCGACATGGCGCTGGCCGGGGGCGTTTCGATCTCGGTGCCGCACCGGATCGGCTACGTCCACGAACCCGACGGGATCCTGTCGAGCGACGGCCACTGCCGGGCCTTCGATGCGAAAGCGGGCGGGACGGTGAAGGGCAACGGCGTCGGTCTCGTCGTTCTCAAGCGACTCGCCGACGCCCTGCGTGACCACGACCAGATCGAGGCGGTGATCAAGGGCTCGGCCGTGAACAACGACGGCGCGCGCAAGGTGGGGTTCACCGCTCCCGGAGTCGAGGGGCAGGCTCGGGTCATCCGAACCGCCCTGGCCACGGCCGGCCTGCGACCCGACGACATCACCTACGTCGAGGCGCATGGGACCGCCACCGCCCTCGGCGATCCCATCGAGATCGCCGCTCTGACCCATGCGTTCCGGGCCGGCACGGAGCGCCGCGGCTACTGCGCCATCGGGTCCGTGAAGACGAACATCGGGCACCTCGACGCGGCCGCGGGGGTCGCCGGCCTCGTGAAGACGATCCTGATGTTGAAGCACCGTGAGCTGGTCCCCAGCCTGCACTTCGAGCAGTCGAACCCGCGAATCCATTTCGCGGAGAGCCCGTTTTTCGTCTCCACGCGCTGCGCCCCCTGGCCGAGCGACGGGCGGCCGCGACGCGCGGGGGTGAGCTCCTTCGGCATCGGCGGCACCAACGCGCACGTCGTCCTGGAGGAGGGGCCCCCGCCGCTTGGCGAGGCGACGGCGACGCGGCCGGAGATCCTCATCGTGTCCGCGCGGACGGAGGCGGCCCTGGAGCGGGCGAGCGATGCCCTGGCCGCACACCTCGACGCGCACCCGGAGCAGCCGCTCGGAGACGTGGCCTTCACCCTCCGGGCCGGGCGTCGGCCCTTCTCGTACCGGCGCGCGCTCGTCAGCCCCGACGCCAAAGGTGCCGCACAGGCGCTCGCGGCACGGGATCCGAGGCGTGTCTGGAGCGCCCTCGCCGACGAGGGACGCCCGGTCGCGTTCCTCTTCTCCGGACAAGGGTCGCAGCACGTGAACATGGGAGCGGGCCTCTACCAGGCCGAGGTCGAGTTCCGGGGCGAGGTCGACGCCTGCTGCGAGCTCCTCCGCCCGCTTCTCGGCGTCGACCTCCGGCCGCTGATGTTCCCCCCCGGCGGGGAGGTGGCCTCGTCGGCGGAGCGCCTGAACGAGACGCGCCTCACGCAGCCCGCGCTCTTCACCATCGAGTACGCGCTGGCCCGGCTCTGGATGTCCTGGGGGGTGGCGCCGGAGGCGATGATCGGCCACAGCCTCGGGGAGTACGTGGCGGCGTGCCTGGCCGGAGTGCTGGGCCGTGACGAGGCGCTCGGGGTTGTCGCCGAGCGCGCCCGGCTCATGGACGAGTGCCCGCAAGGGGCGATGACCGCGGTGGCCCTGGCGTCGGAGGCCGTGCGGTCCCTCCTCGACAGCCGGCTCGACCTCTGCGTGGTGAATGGGCCCGACGCCTGCGTGGTGGGTGGGCGGATCGAGGATGTCGAGCAGCTCGAGGCGCGCCTCGGGGACGACGGAGTGGCCTTCGGCCGCCTGCCCACCTCGCACGCCTTCCACTCCGCGCTCATGGAGCCGGCCCTCGCGCCCTTCGCCCACCGGCTGGCCGAGGTGCGGCTGAAGGCGCCGACGATTCCGTTCGTCTCGAGCCTGACCGGCACCTGGATCACCGCGGAGCAGGCGACCGACCCCGGATACTGGGTGCGGCAGCTGCGGGAACCGGTCGTGTTCACGGAGGGCCTGCAGACGCTCCTCGACAAGCCCCACCGGGTGTTCCTGGAGGTGGGGCCGGGCCACACCCTGGCCGCGCTGGCCAAGCGCAGGTTCGCCGCCTCCTCGCCGGCGCTCGTCCTCGCCTCGCTTCCTCACCCGCGCCAGGACGAGCCGGACGCGACCTTCTTCCTGCAGACGGCGGCGCGGCTATGGACGGCCGGGGTCGCCATCGACTGGTCGCCGCGGGAGCGCCGCCGGCCGACCCGTCGCGTGCTCCTCCCGACCTACCCGTTCGAGCGGGAGCGCTACTGGATCGAGGCGGGGCGCTTGGCCGAGAGCGTTCGATCGCCGCGAGCGGTCAAGCTTCCAGTGGAGCGCTGGCTCTACGCCCCCTCCTGGAGGCGGACGGAGACGGTCGGACCAGCCCTCGAGCCGGAGACGGGCTCGTGGTGCGTTTTCGCCGACGAGGAAGGGGTCGGCGACGGCCTGGCCGCACGGCTCCGCGAAGCGGGAGCTACCGTGACCGTGGTGAAGCCCGGGCCGGCCTTTGCGTGGCGAGACGCCGACGTCTGTGTGGTGGAGCCCACCCGGCCCGCCGACTACGAACGGCTGTTCGACGAGCTGAGCGCGCGGGACGACGCGCCCACGCGGTTCGTCCATCTCTGGGGAGTGGGTGGCGGCGCGGCGGAGTCGATCGACCACTGTCTCGTGAGCGTCCTGCGGCTGGGTGAGGTCGTCGGCCGCCGTGGGAACCAGGAGACGAGCCTCACCGTCGTCACCTCCGGGACACAGGAGGTTCTCGCGGCGGCGGCAGACCTCGTCGAGCAGGTCCGGGCCGAGGTGACGTCCGCCTCCGCCGAGCCCGCGGTGGCGTATCGCGGGCGTTACCGCTGGATCCAGTCCTTCGATCCGATCCCCCCGCCGGCGGTGGCGGACGCGCCGCGCCTGCGGCCCCGTGGCGTGTACCTCGTGACGGGCGGGCTCGGGAACGTGGGAATGGCGCTGGCGGCCTACCTCGCGCGCACGGTGAAGGCGCGGCTCGTCCTCACCGGCCGCTCGGGCCTGCCTGATCGCCTGGAGTGGGACGTGTACCTGGCCGGCGCACGCCCGGAGGACGCGGTGGCGGGACGGATCCGCGCCGTGCGGGAGCTGGAGGCGCTCGGAGCGGAGGTACGGATCGTTCGCGCGGACACGGCCGACTACGAGGAGATGCGCGCCGCGTTTGCCCAGGCCCGGGAGACTTTCGGGCGCCTGGACGGCGTGATCCACGCCGCCGGCGACCTGGGCACCGGCGTCCTTCGGCCGGTATCCGAGACGGAGCGAGGCGACTATGAGCGCCAGCTGCGACCCAAGCTCGGAGGCGCCGAAGTCATCGACGCGCTGCTCGACGGTGAGGATCTGGATTTCGTGCTCGTCACGTCGTCG
>QHVP01000139.1:17098-18266 GCA_003222295.1 Acidobacteriota bacterium
GCTGGGACGCCTGGCGGTTCCAGCCCGATCCCGGCGAACACGACCGCCTCGCTCATCTTGCCATCGGGCCGCAGGAAGGGGGAGAGACGTTCGGGCGCCTGCTGGCGCTTCCTCCCCGGCCGCAGGTCGTCGTCTCGACCACCCTCCTCCAGGAGCGGCTGGACCAGTGGACGAAGACGGCGACGGCGGAGGCCGGAAGCGACGGCGTCGGCCCGGAGCTCGAGCGCGGCCCCCGGCCGCAAATGAGCGCGGTCTACGTTGCCCCCGACGATCCCGTCCAGCGGCGGCTCGCCGTTCTCTGGGGAGATATGCTCGGGGTCGACCGGGTGGGAGTGGACGACAACTTCTTCGAGCTGGGTGGATCCTCGCTCCTCGCCATCCACCTGATGGGCCGGCTCAAGAAGGAATACGCGGTGGAGCTTTCGGTGGCCACGTTGTTCGAGGCCTCCACCGTGCGCAGCCTGAGCCGGGTCATTCGATCCCGCCAGGGGCCCGACCCGGCTCTCGCGCGCAGCGCCGACCGCGGACAGGCACGAAAAGGAACCCGCAAACGTCAGAGGAGGACGTCCGATGCAGCCGTCGAATGAGGGGAACAGCTCGGAAATCGCCGTGATCGGCATGGCGGGAAAGTTCCCCGGCGCAAACAGCGTCGATGCGTTCTGGGAGGTACTCCGCAGCGGGCAGGAGACCGTGGCCCGGATCACGCGGGAAGAGTGGGCGAAGGAGGCGGGCTTTCACCCGGCCTTCCTGGATCGCCCCGACGCGGTCTTTGCCCGCCCTCGCATCGAGGGCGCCGACCTGTTCGATGCGGCTTTCTTCGGCTACACGCCCCGCGAGGCGCAGATCCTCGACCCGCAACAGCGGCTCTTCCTGGAGTGCTCCTGGGAAGCCCTGGAGAATGCGGGCTACGACAGCGAGCGCTTCGCGGGCTCGATCGGAGTCGCGGCCGGGGTGAGCCAGAGCAGCTACCTCATCAACTACCTGCAGTGGGACCGCGAGATCAACCAGGACATGGGGACGCTCAAGATCGGCCTCGGCAACATGAACGACGCCATGGCCACGCGGGTCGCCTACAAGCTCAACCTGCGGGGCGCCGCCTACGCCGTGCAGTCCTTCTGCTCCACCTCGCTGGTCGCCGTGCACCTGGCTTGCCAGAGCCTGCTCAACC
>QHVP01000146.1 GCA_003222295.1 Acidobacteriota bacterium
CCGCGATGGGCTATTCCGGCCGTTGGAACTCGACGGATCCGGTGCCCGAGCGAGCGATTGCCAGCGGCCTCATCGATAGGTTCGGGCTCATCGATCCGACCGACGGCGGCCGCACGCACCGGCACACCCTCGCCGGCGAATGGCGCAAGAGCACGACGGCCGGGCTCACCCTGGTGAAGGCGTATGGCATCGATTACGGCCTGGATCTGTTTTCCAACTTCACCTTTTTCCTGGACGATCCGGTCCGCGGTGATCAGTTCGAGCAGAAGGATGACCGCAACATCCTCGGAGGGAGCATCAGCCAGCGATTCCTGAGCCGCTGGTTCGGAAAGGACACCGAGAGCGTCGCCGGGCTCCAGACCCGGTTCGACCACATCCCCACCCTCGGGCTGTACCACACCGAGGCGAGGCAGCGGCTCGCCACCGTACGGCAGGATCGTGTCAATCAATGGAGCGGAGCTCTCTTCTTTCAGACCAGCACACAATGGGCGCCCAAGCTCCGCACGGTGACGGGCGTGCGCGAAGACGTCTACCACTTCGACGTGCGGAGCGACGATATCGCGAATTCTGGCGCGCGCCGCTCATCGCTCGCGAGTCCGAAGGTGAGCGTCATTCTCGGGCCCTGGAAGAGCACCGAGCTCTACGCGAATTGGGGCTGGGGATTCCACAGCAACGATGCGCGAGGCGCGGTACAGACGCGCAATCCCAAAACGGGCGAGCTCGTGTCATCCGTCGATCCCATCGCGCGCGCAAAGGGCGCCGAGGTCGGCGTCCGTACCGGGGCGGCCCGTCGCCTTCACAGCACGCTCGCGCTCTGGACCCTGGACATCGCTTCCGAGCTGATCTTCGTCGGAGATGCGGGTACGACGGAGGCCAGCCGCCCCAGCCGCCGCCTCGGTTTCGAATGGTCGAGCGTCTACGCTCCGACGCGATGGCTCACCGTGGACGCGGACTTCGCGTACTCGAGGGCGCGATTCCGCGATGAGGATCCGGTGGGCGATCGCATACCCGGCGCCGTCGAGGGCGTGGCCTCGGCCGGGATCACCGCCCTGGGAAAGGGTCCCCTCTCTGGGAGCCTCCGCCTCCGGTATTTCGGTCCCCGACCTCTCGTCGAGGACGACCGCGTTCGCTCCAAAGCGTCCGCGACCTTGAACGCGCGGGCGAGCTTGCGGCTGACGCGGCAACTCGCAATCAGCGTCGACGCGTTCAACTTGACCAACGCCAAGGCGAGCGACATCGACTACTTTTATGCGTCGCGGCTACTCGGCGAGCCCGCCGCGGGATTCGACGACCTGCACTCGCACCCGCTGGAGCCATTCACCGTGCGCGTGTCGCTCTCGGTGTCGTTCTAGGCTGGAGCGCCGCCGCCGCCAACGCTCTTTTCACCGAGCGTGCGATCAGTTCCTCGACCGGAAGCGTACGGAGACGGCAGCACCTCCGCTGAGCCGTACTCCCTTCAGGAAAAGGCGACCTGGGCCACCGTCTTGAGGAGGCCCTCGAGGTCGCCGGCGCGCCTGCGGCTCAGCGTGTGTTGGGTTTGGAGCCAGTCGTTCCGGCCGTCGAAGTCGTCGCCCGGCCCGTGCCTTGGGCACCTTCGGAGCCCGAATCGCTGGTACGTACCGGTATCTGATGGCGCCGCCGGTTCTCCGGCAAAGGCAAGGAGACCTCGAGGACGCCATTGTCGAATTTCGCCTGTGCCGCCTCCACATCCGTGACGTCGTCGGGCAGCGGAATGACACGTTGGAAATGGCCGTAGCTGCGCTCGGAGCGGTAGAAACCTTCGCCANACGTCATCTTTCGAGAGGCCCGGCAGCTCGGCGCGCACGGTCAGCTTGCCTTTATCCTCGCGGACTTCGATCGGCGGAGAGAAGGCCCAGGACTCGCCGCGGCCGCCCGACCAGGGAGCGAATCCAAAACCGCCCAACATGCGATCCATGTCCTCGTTCATTCGCCGCATGATCGCAAGCGGTCCGGCATTCCAGACGTCGAATGGGCTCAACGTGG
>QHVP01000147.1:0-2669 GCA_003222295.1 Acidobacteriota bacterium
CAAGAGATCGGGCCCGATCATCTCGAATGTAGGCACGCCGACATGCTGCGTCAATAGGGGAGCGGGTGAGCGGCGGAGCATGGCCGCCTTCTTCGACTGATCTATCGCGGCCCATTCAGAGTTCCGCGCGGCTCAGCCTCGCTGATGCGCCGCACGGCATACTGGAGCGGATCCTTGTCGAAGCGCGCCTTGCACTCCGGGGAGCAGAAGTAATAAGTCCTGCCCTGGTAGTCGGTCCTCTCGGCATCCTCGCCGCGACTCATGGTCATTCCACAAACGGGATCCTTGTCCACGTTGCCCTCCATGTATCCGCTCCGGCGCCTACTGGACCATCGCTGTGAGAGTCGTCCGCAGGCGATGAAGCTGGCCTCTTCCTACATCGACGGATGCAAGCGCCAGGCCGGCTTGCCCAAGGTGTGCGGGCACACAACGTGCATAACTCCCAAAGGGCCGCCCGCGGCCAAATATCGATTTCTCGCGGCGCGCCCTCGACTATGCCTATGCGCTCGGGCGCAGGTCCGGGGCGAGGTCCGAGCACGTCGTACGCGAGGCCGCGGGGCCGTGAGCTGCCATGGCACGATGACTCGCACTTCTTGCGGCCAAGCGTGATCGCCCTCGTGCCGGTCGGCGCCGTCGGCGAGGAGACGCTCCGCGATCTCCTGTCCGTGATCGGTCCTGCGTTCCATTGCGTCGTCGAGCTCGGGGCCGGCATGCCATTCCCAGCTCGGCGTACGATCCGGCGCGCGGACAATACCTGTCGACAGCGATGCTGGACGCGCTCTCCGCCGCGCGCCAGCCTGGATGGAAGCGCCTGCTCGACGTCGCCGACGTCGATCTCTACGTTCCCCGCCTCAACTTCGTGTTCGGGGAGGCGGATGCGGCACGCGGGGTTGCCTTCCGAAGGATGCGCACGGTTCCTTCACCGTGTCGCCGTCGAGGCCGTTCACGAGCTTGGCCACACCTGGGGCCTCGATCACTGCCGCGACCCGACGTGCGTCATGTGGTTCTCGAATACGCTGGCCGAAACGGACCGCAAGACCTCCACGTTCTGTCCGCTCCACCGTCGTCGTCTCTCGGCGGCACAGGGTCGCGATCGCGCTCCATCGGCCGGATGAGGGCGGCCGGTGCGCATTCGCCTGTTCCGTGACGTGCCTTGGATCCGTTACGTTCGGTGGCCTGACGCTCACACCGCTCCTGGCAAGACGATTGCACGACCTCGGGATGAGCCCGTGTACCTGAGGGGCTATAGCCCCCATCCGGAAAGGGAGAGTGCGATGAGTGCATGTGAACATCTGGAGAACCTGGCCGCCAGCGACTTCCCGCCGCCCAGGACCCCGAACGCATGCGAGGACTGCTTGAACGAAGGCACCCAATGGGTGCAGCTCCGCGAATGCCGGACCTGCGGTGACGTCGGCTGCTGCGACTCCTCGCCGCGGAAGCACGCGACCGCGCATTTCCACCAGACACAACATCCCGTCATGAGGTCGATCATGCCCGGGGACGCGTGGGCGTGGTGCTATCTGCACAGCATCTATGGTGACGTCGGCGTCGCCTCGCGCCATCCGGAGGCGGTCGGCAGTCGCCGGACCTAGCGCACGAGATCCGGCACGAAAGGAGGCCCACCATCCCACGTTGCGTCGTGTGCGGCAATGATTACGACAAGGCGTTCTCCGTCACTCTTGGCGGTCAGACCCGGACATTCGACTCGTTCGAATGCGCCATCCACGCGCTCGCGCCCACGTGCGCCCATTGCAAATGCAAGATCATCGGTCACGGCGCGGAGAAGGACGGCACATTCTATTGTGGCGCGCACTGCGCGGAGGCTGCGGGTGTCAAGGGAGTGGATGATCGGGTTTGAGGCCTTATCGCATTCCCCGCGGACGCCAAGAGAGCGGGAAACTGATGCGTGAGGGGGTGAACCATGCCGGACTGGAACCGTGACCGGAACGAAGGCCTCGAACGTGGACCGCGCCGCGACGTGGTCAGGACGGAAAGGGAACCTCGCGAGTATGCACGTCCGCCCTGGGATCGCGAGAGCAGCAGCGGGCCGGGACCGGCGTTCGGCTACGACTATGACCGCGCGTACGAACGCGAGCCGCGACGCGAAGGCGTCTGGGACCGGCTCAAGGGCGGTCTGCACGTGGGCAAGGGGCCCAAGGGATATCGACGGTCCGACGAGCGGATCCACGAGGAGGTATGCGAGCAGCTTGCGCAGCACCCTGATGTCGACGCGAGCGACGTCGAAGTCGAGGTGCGTGACGGAGAGGTCACGTTGAGGGGGACGATCGAGGATCGCTGGATGAAGCGGCTGGCGGCAGACGCGATCGAGACCTTACCCGGGGTTCGCGACGTCCACAACCAGATTCGCGTGATGGACCGCGGTGCGGCCATGGCCCACGGCCAAGGACTGACGGGGACGGCGGGTGGCACGCTGCCGCCGGGCGGCCTCGCAGAGACGGCCGGCCTGAAGACCCTTGGTGGCGCCCCAAGCGGGCGCAGGCAAGATCGGTCAACGCCACGCACGACGTCGACGCGGAAGCCCCCGCGTATGTAGACCGCGCCTGCGCGCAAGGCGGCCACGACACGCGCACCAGAGGTGACGAACCCCGGCCCGCGGCCCAGTGCTTGCATCCAACAGGTTGGAGACGCGAGTCCCGGATGAAATGGAG
>QHVP01000147.1:2755-10045 GCA_003222295.1 Acidobacteriota bacterium
CCAGGGCCGCAACCCTCTCGAGCTGACGGCCGCCGACTGCATGACGAGTCCGCCGGTGACGGTGACGCCGGAGGCGTCGCTCAGCGAGTGTTGCGACATCCTCGAGGCGAAGCAGATCCGGCGGGTGCCGGTCGTGGATCATACCGGCCGCTGCATCGGTATGGTCTCCCAAGCGGACATCGCGCGCCACGCGCCCAAGCATGAGGCGGCCGAGGTCCTCAAGCAGGTTTCGCAGCCGTCCGTCGGAGCGTCCGCTATCGCCCCGTAGCCGCGGGCGAGACGGGGCCGAAGCTCAGCGTCCGCTGACGCCACTTGCCGTTCGGACAATCAGCAGGTGACGTGGAGGATCACGTTGGTATCGGCAGGAAGGGCCTCGTTGATCATCTTCACCACTTCTGGCGTCGTCTTCGTGAGCAACTCGACCCCGCGCCGGCGCGCCTCCTCGCGGAAGTCATCCGGCACGGGCAGCCTCCCTTCAGCCCCCGTGCCGATCCAGAGGCGTTTTGCCTCCCACGGTACCCTTTCGTCCGCAGTCAGAGGCGTGTGGCCGAATTCCTCCCGCCGCGGTTTCGAGGGTCCCTTCTTTCGCTTTCGGATGGCGCCGTCCTCGATGACGACGTCGTGCGTGTAGGCGACGCCGTCGATGGTGATTCGACCGAACTTGTATTTGTCGACGCGCATCGTCAGCACCCTCAGCGGCGCCGGGCCCGGGTCCTTGCCGCCTTGCGGGCGGCGGCCGAACGGGCGGCCGGCCCTTTCGTACGAGCGGCCCGTTGCGCGGCGGAAGAACGCTGGCCGGCCGTCCGCCGGCCAGCGCTCGAACGTGCCTGCCGAGCCAGGGCGCGCCGCGCGGCCACGCTCCGGCCTTCGCGCTTGAGCGCGCCGGAGATGGCGCGCGAGCGCGTGGCCGAAGGCCGTCGCGACCGTCGGGATTGGCCCGCTCGATAGGCCTGCGCCGCACTGGCCCGTGTCTTTCTCTTCCCGCCCTTCGGCGGTTTCAAGGGGACGCCCGCGCGCCTGGCCTTCGAGAGGCCAATGGCGATGGCCTGCTTCGTCGATCGCGCGCCGTGCTTGCCGCGGCGCACGTGGCGGATCTCTTCGTGCACGAACTCGCCGGCCTGGGTGGAAGCTGCCTTCCCCGCCTTGCGGTCGCGCTTCGCACGCTCGACAGTTGCCTGTTCCGGCATCTCGTCCTCCTTTGCGGGACGTCCCGCGGGCCCGAAAGGGCGCCTAGTCCAAAGTACCTCGAAGTCTCCGACAAAGAACGAGGTTGCGAAGAGATAGGCGTGCCTCCCCGATCACCGTCCCTTCTCAGCTGATGCGGGCGATGGCAGGCTCCTTGCGTCCAGCCGTATGGGGAGGACGCGCCCGGTCCGTAGCGCGACGTGAGCCCTGAGCCGGCCCAGGGGTACGAGGCGCGCGTGCGCGGAAGGTGCAGAGGCGAGAAGCACTTTTGAAGTAGGAGGGTTCCGCAGGGCACGGCCGCTGCGCTGCACGTGAAGGGCCGTGAGTTCGCGAAGTCCGTCATCCTCAAGGCGCAGGACGGCCGCCTCGCCATCGCCCTCGTGCCCGCCGCTCGTCCGGTGGACCTCGGCGCGGCCAGCGCGGCGATGAGGACCAAGGTCGAGCTGGCGCGCGAAGGAGAGTTCGCAGGCCAGTTCTGGGATTGCGAGGTGGGCGCGGAGCCGCCCTTCGGCAACCTGTACGGCATGCCGGTCTACGTGGACGAGGGCCTGCGCCAAGACCCCGAGATCGTCTTCAACGCGGGCAGCCACGACGAGGCGATTCGCATGCGATATTCGGACTTCGAGAGGCTCGTGCACCCCGCGGCTGCTCCGCTCTCGCGCACCCGCTGAGAATGGCGCCAGCCGCCTGCAACTGCGATCCGCCGCGCTCGGCGGGTTCAGCGTATCGTCGTAACCGTCACGTCGCCCACACGCCTCTCGACGCTGACGCTGACGTCGTCGCCGTGACGTCGGATCGCGAGGCCGACCAGGCCCTCGCCCACGCGCAACTCACGGATGGCCAGCTCCGGCAGCCATTCGGGCAGGAAGGGCCGGCTGAAGAGGACCGTACGCTGGCACGCATCGATGTTCAGTCCCAGGCAGCCTTGCAAGGCGAGGAGCATGGCTCCGGAGGCCCAGGCCTGGGGTGCGCAGGCCACCGGATAGGGAGTCGGTTGCTGTCCTTCACGCCGCGAGAAGCCGCAGAAGAGCTCGGGCAGCCGATGGAGGTCGAAGAACAGCGCGGCTTCGAAGAGGCCGCCGAGGATCCGCATCGCTTCGCGCTGCAGGCCGTAACGCGACAGCCCGAAGGCGACGAGGGCGTTGTCGTGCGGCCAGATGGAGCCGTTGTGGTACGACATCGGGTTGTAGCGCACCTCGGAGGACGCGACCGTTCGCACCCCCCAACCGGAGAAAGAGGCATCCGACATGAGGGAGGCCCCGACCCGGCGCGCGTGCCCCGGGTCTGCTATTCCGCTGAAGAGGCAGTGACCGGCATTGGAGGTGCGAACCCGGCACGCGTTCTTGTCCCCGTCGAGGGCCAGCGCGTACGTTCCCAGCTCTTCGGACCAGAAGGCTTCCTCGAACCGCTGCTGGAGTGTGTGGGCCGCGTCTTCGAGTGCGGCCGCCTGGGCGTGCTTTCCGAGGGCACGGGCGATGCGTGCGGCGCCTCGTTTCGCCGCATGGACGTAGCCCTGGACTTCGCACAGCGCGATGGCGGGAAGCGCGGTCCGGCCGTCGGCATGGAACACGGAGTCGTGCGAGTCCTTCCAGCCCTGCTGCACCAGGCCGGCGGGCGTCTGGCGGTGGTACTCGACGAACCCGTCTCCATCCATGTCGCCGTAGTCGTCGATCCATCGGAGGGCGGCATCGACGGCCGGCCACAGTGACTCGATGAACGCGAGGTCCGCCGTTCGCTCGTAGTACGCAGCCGCGAGCAGCACGAAGAGTGGCGTCGAGTCGACGCTTCCGTAATAGAGCCCGAAGGGGATTTCACGGAGAGCCGCCATCTCTCCGCGACGCGTCTCGTGGAGGATCTTCCCGGGTTGGGCGTCACGTTCGGGGACGATGTCGCGCGCCTGCCGGCCGGCAAGGAAGGCCAGCACTCCCCTGGCCAGGGAGGGATTGAGCCACAGGCATTCGAGCGCGGTGATGATGCCGTCCCGGCCGAAGGCGGTGCTGTACCACGGAATCCCGGCGTACGGATACGGTCCGTCGGGGGTCTCCGTGACCATCAGGCGCAGGTCCGCGCCGGCGCGGTCCAGGACGGCCTGGAACTGGTCGTTCGAGGCCCGGAGGCGCGCCCACTGGATCTGCGCTTCGCGCAGCTCCGCCTCTGCCGCCTCGCGGCCCGATGCGTAGGGCACGACCGGCGCACGCTCCGCTCCGGTGTCGCAGGCCACCGAGAGGTCGAGCTGCGTCTGTGCGCCCGGGTCGAGCGACAGCTCGAAATGCGCCTCGTGGGCGGTGAGCCGCTGCGGAGGTGGAGTGAGCGTGAGGACCGTACGCCTGAGAACACCGTCGAGCCCCCGGTATGCGAGCTCCGCCGAGCCGGTCTGCAGCACCGGCTTCAAGTGCCGGCCACGCTGCGGGCGGCGTGCGCCCCGCACTTCGAATATGTCGGCGAAGTCGGCGTCGAACAGGACTTGCAGCGTCGCCCGGACGGGCACCTGGCCGTGGTTCCTTACCCGCAGGCGGTGGTAGAGGACGCCACTGCGCAGGTAGACGCCCCGAAAAACGTGCAGCGTGCCATGAGGGGCCAGGAGCCGATCGTCGCTGCGCACGTCGAAGTTGGTCAGGTCGACGCCGAGCAGGGTGTTGTCGCGGGTGATCGACGAGCCGAGGAGCAACGGGCGTTCCGCCCCCAGTCGCAGCAGGAATGCCGACAGGTGCCGGGTGCCGTCATGGAAGAATCCCTCTTCACCGCCCTCCGAAGGCGTCATGTCCCCGTACGCGTCCAGGAGCGCAAAGCTGTCGCCGTGCTTCAAGACCCGCCGCTGCTGCGCGGTCGTGCCGGGAGGGGCCAGGACCGGGAACAGGTCCTCGGGTTCCGGCGGGGGCAGGATGTCCGGGCCGGAGGTGACACTCATGGGTGCGCCATGACGGCCTCGGGACGCTCGCACCGGTCGAGCAGGGCCTCGTAGACCGCGACGTATTCGTGCGCCATGCGCGGAGCGCCGAACCGTCTCTCGAAGACCTCGCGGCACCGCTTCCGGTCGATCCAGGTCACCAGTCGTGCCGCCTCCACCGCGTCTTCCAGGTCGTCGACAACGTATCCCGTGACGCCATCCTCCATGACTTCCGGCACCGATCCCCTGCGCAACGCGACCGTCGGCGTCCCACAGGCCATGGCCTCGATCATCACCATGCCGAAAGGCTCGGGCCAGTCGATGGGAAAAAGGAGCGCGCGCGCTCCTCCGAGGAAGGCGGCCTTGTCGGCCTGGCCGATCTCGCCCAGGTATTCGATGCCCGGCTGTGCGAGCAGAGGCTGGATCTGATCCTCGAAGTAAAGCCGGTCGACCTCGTCAACCTTGGCCGCGATCTTCAAGGGGACGCCCACCCGCCTGGCGATCTCGATCGCGTGGTCCACGCGCTTTTCCGGGGAGATTCGGCCCAGGAACGCGAAGTAGCCGTCCGGCTCCTCGCACCAGGGATAGAGGTCCACGGGCAGGGCGTTGTGCACGGTGGCCTGCCAGTTGGCGAACGGGACGGGCCCGCGCTGGGCGTCCGAGATCGACACGACCGGCATGTCCTGGAACGATTCGAGGAAGGTCTGCAGTTCGGGCAAGTCCATCCTTCCGTGGATGGTCGTGAGCTGCGCCCGCAGGAGGCGGCGGACCGCGGGAAAATGAAGGAAGCCGGTGTGGAAATGCACCATGTCGAACCGATCGGCCTCCTGGAGCACCATCTCCAATTGGAGCACCTGTGGCGTGACTTTGTCGATGCAGTCGGAGTCGAGGCGCAACGCGCGCGGGCACACGGGCCGGAGGCGAGCGGCAGTGGTCGAGTCACCGCTCGCGAACAGCGTCACATCGTGGCCCTGACGGACGAGCTCTTCCGTGAGGTACGAGACCACGCGCTCTGTTCCGCCATAGGTGGCGGGCGGGACGCTTTCATACAGGGGCGCCACCTGGGCAATGCGCATGTCGGCCCTGTCAACCGGATGGGGGTTTTCAGTTCCCCTGCAGGCTCGGGACGCCCTGCGGATCCTCGTGGACTTCGAGACGATTGTCGACCGCCGCCGCCCCGCGGACGCGCGAGATGCCGCGGAGGATCGCGGGCATGTCATCGGCGACGACCTGCCCCGTCAGCACGACCCGGCCGTCCTGCGCGGCCACCTCGATGGCGCCGGGGTGGGATGTCGCCCGGCCGAGTGCTGCGCGCACGCGCTCCACGAGAACCTCGTCGGCTACGGATTCGCGATCAAACACGTGCAGGGTCTGGTGGACCGCCCCGCGCGCCTGGTTGCCGGCATGGCGGGCCAGTCCCCGAATGCTGCCGGCCGTGTCGCGCTGGAAGGCCCCGCACTTATCGAGCACGGTGCGCCGCCGTCGCCGCCCACCCTCGGGATCGAGGAAGTACATGAGGCCCGCACCCAGTCCAACACCGGTAAGCACCGAGATCTGTTTGTTCATGGTCTTCTCCCAACTGCGGTTCTTCCCCTCCC
Source organism: Acidobacteriota bacterium (assembly GCA_003222295.1). Lineage (GTDB taxonomy): Bacteria > Acidobacteriota > Vicinamibacteria > Fen-336 > Fen-336 > AA29. The sequence goes on from QHVP01000147.1 coordinate 8,426, forward strand.
AGACACTCAAGCAAATGGCGTTCCTGCTGGGAAGGAGAAGCATGGCTTCGCGGCGCTACCGGGGCTCGGCTGGGCCTGGGTCAGATGGCAGGCATCCGTCTTGCTAGTAAATGATGCGCTGGAGCGCTCGCAGCGTCATGTTTGCGGAAGCGCGCCCGAAGGAAGGTCATGCGGAGAGCTGACAACGTCGAGCCAGCACGTATCTTGGGCTATCTCGGTCAAGACAACGTCCTGTACTGCTCCCGAGCGTGCGCTGCGGAGCGCGGACAGCCTGCGGCAGCGCCCGTGGACGAGGACGAGTATCCCGCCGTGGTCGACCGCGATGCCCTTGTTCCGACGACCGTCTGTCCCGTGTGTGGCTCGGAGTATGCCTTGGACCTGAGCGACGACGAGCGCTGACCAGCGCTGGAAGGTCTGCACTCGCTCCTCGAAGGGGCACGCCATGACTGGCACCGCCGAGCCACGGCGCTCGTGGATGAGCGCATTGACGTCCGCCCGGGAGGAGGCCATGTGCGTCGTGCAAGTCGACGAACGCAACAGTCGATCGCAGCCCTCCACAACTGATGCATTCTGCCGATAATTCTCGTGCGCCGTTGACGGCGCCGTCGGAGGCGTGACGATGGAATGACCAATAGAAAGGGCCCTCCATGAAAAAGCCTCGACTTCTCTTCGTCGGTGCCCTCGCCGTCTCCGTTCTCCTCTCCTGCCGCCACATCACTCCGGAAAGGAGCGCGCCCCAGAACCCCGCGGTCAAGAAGATCCCCGGCCGCACGGACATCGACGACAACGCCGATCGCATGGTCAAGGAGGGCCGTCACGTCTTCCGTCACGACACGTTTGGAAGCGAGGACTTCTGGGGTGGGCAGCTTCGCCTGCACGAGGCGCTTTCAGGCGCCGAGCGGCACGGAGTCGGACCCGGCCTGACGCCCCATCAAGCCCTCGCCCTCGGCCTCAAGGTCGACTTCGACGCCGTCCCGAAGGTCCTGGCCAAGGTGCTCACCCACGGCTCGGTCAGCCTCGACGCGCAGAAGACGACTCTCGAACTGCTCAAGGCCGACTCGGTAGTAGGGGTCAAGGGCTTCTTCGACGATCCCAAGGACAGCCTCCACCTGACTTCCATCGGAATCACGTGTGCCATCTGCCACTCGACGGTGGACGACTCGTTCATCAAGGGCATCGGCCAGCGTCTCGACGGGTGGCCGAACCGCGATCTGGACATCGGCGCGGTGGTGGCGCTCGCGCCCACGCTGAAACCTTTCGAGGAGGAGCTTCAGCTCGACGACGCCACCATCCGCAAGGCGCTCAAGAGCTGGGGACCGGGAAGGTACGACGCGGAGCTGACCCAGGACGGCAAGGCGTTCCGGCCGGACGGCAAGACCGCGGCCACGCTCATTCCGGCCGCCTTCGGGCAAGCCGGCGTGAACCTGCACACGTACAGCGGCTGGGGTTCGGTGACGCACTGGAACGCCTACGTGGCCAACACCCAGATGCACGGCAAGGGGACCTTCTTCGACCCGCGGATGAACGACCCCGCACGGTTCCCGGTGGCGGTGCGCGCGAACCATTGGAACATGCGGAACCAGCCGGACCTCATCACGTCGAAGCTGGCGGCGCTGCACT
>QHVP01000675.1 GCA_003222295.1 Acidobacteriota bacterium
CAGCTCCTCCGGGGACCCGCTTTGATACTCGAGACGGTCCGCGTCGAGCTGGGCCTCGTCGCGCGCGAAGAGCCTCGCCACCACGTCCTCGCCGCGCCGGAAGAGCAGCTCGTTTGCGCGGTCGACGTCCGCGCTCACGGCCTTCGTGTCCAGTCCGTTTCGGCCGAGCTTGGCTCGTTCCTCCTCGGTCAACACCGCCGGGTCGAACACGAGCCGCCCGTTGCGGAGTCGGACATGCGTGCCCTCGTGGAACTTCACGACGATCTCCTGCGCGCTCACGACGGACGGGTCGATCGCCGTCGTGTCAGGCTTGGGGAACGTCGCGCGCGGCATCAGCTCCGCGGCCGCGCTGACCCCCGCGAGAGCGAACAGCGCAAAGAGCATCGAGAAAGCGTGGGCTACCCGGAATCGTCTGGTTTCGCCCCGTGGCATGGCGTCGTCTCCTGAGAGAGGCTGTCGTTCGGCCTCCGGGTACCGGACGCTACGGCCACCGCTGCACCCGTGACGGCAGTCACGGCCAACGCCCAGCGAACATGGCGCTACGGAATTCCGAGCGCCGCCTGCACGTAATTTCTCGGAAAACTAGACTTCGGGCGGGGCAAAGGCGTCTTATACGTGGGACGAACCACGGAGAGTTCAAAATCTTGATCAGGGATCGCCGGCGCCTCTGGGCGGGAGGCGCCCTGTTGGTCGTCGCCGCGCCGCTCTTGGCCGGCCTCATCGTGCGATCACGGCGCCAGGGCGCCGCCGGCGGCGGAGCCCTGCCTGTCGCGACCGTCGAGCGCCGGGACTTCGTTCGCACCTTGCGCATCCACGGGGTCATCGAGGCGATCAAGTTCCACGCGGTGGCCGCGCCGCGCCTCTCCGGTCAGGGCGGCACGCCCATGATCATCACGCGGCTCATTCCCGCGGGCGCCCGCGTGCAGCCGGGCGACCTCCTGGCGGAGTTCGACCGGCAGGCCCAGACCAAGAACTACCTGGATCGGGAGACGGAATACCGGGACCGCGTGGAGCAGATCCGGAAGAAGAAGGCCGAAGAGACCGCGGACAAGGTGCGGGACGAGCGGGAGCTCAAGGAGGCCGAGCACGCGGTGGAGAAGGCGGCCCTCGACGTCAAGCGCAACGAGATCCTCTCGCGCATCGACGCGGAGAAGAACGCCCAGAGCCTGGAGGAGGCGCAGGCCCGCCTCGAACAGGTCCGACGGACCTTGCGACTGCGCCAGAGCGTGGTCGCGGCGGAGGTCCGGATCCTGGAGATCCAGCGCGAGCGCGACCTTGCGGCGATGCAGAATGCCCAGCGCAACTCCGAGAGGATGGTGATCCGGTCGCCCCTGGCCGGCCTCGTGGTGCTCAGCACGATCTTCAAGTCGAACGGTCCCGGCGAGGTGCAGGAAGGGGACGAAGTGCGGCCGGGCGTGCCGTTCCTCCAGGTCGTCGATCCGCAGTCGATGCAGGTCCGGGCCCGCGTGAACCAGGTGGACGCCCTGAGCCTCCAGGCGGGACAGAAGACGATCGTGCGTCTCGATGCCTATCCGGACGTGGTGCTGCCCGGGCGGGTTCACCAGGTCGCCGCGATTGCCCTGGGAGGGTCGTTCTCCGACAAGATCCGGACGTTCCCCGTCCTCTTCACGATCGAAGGATCGGACCTCCGGACGATGCCCGACCTGTCGGCCGCCGTGGACGTCGAGCTCGACCGCGTTCCGGGCGCGCTCGTGGCCCCGCGGGATGCCGTGACCGAGGAATCCGGCCGCCATTTCCTGCGCATCCGCAGCGGCTCGGGATTCGACAAGACACCCGTCACCCTGGGTCTGGCCAGCGAGAACGAAGTCGTCGTCCAGTCGGGCGCTCCCGAAGGCGCCGTGGTCCTGCGCGGGCGCCCGGCCGCGGGGGGAGCCTCGTGAGGCTCGCCACCCCCCTCCTCGGCGGCCGCCGGAAGGTGGCGCTCGGCGTCGGTCTTCTCTCTCTCACCGGGCTCGGAGCGGTCTGGCTCCGAGCGAGCGGCGGCACTCCCCCCACGGCGGAGGTCCGGAAGGGGGAATGGGTCGACTACGTGGAGCTGCGCGGCGAGATCAAGGCCCTGCGGTCGATCTCGATCTCGGCGCCCGCGAACGCGGGCGAGCTGCAGATCCTGAAGCTGTTGCCCAGCGGCACCGGGGTGAAGGCGGGCGACGTCGTGGTCGAGTTCGATCGTACGAAGAGGCAGCGGACGCTGGAAGAGGAGCGGACGGCGCTCAAGCAGCAGGAGGCGGAGATCGAGAAGGCGCGCGCCCAGGGGCGCCTCACGTCGGAGAAGGATCGCACCGACCTCGTCAAGTCGGGCTACGACGTGGACCGCGCGCAGCTGGAGACGCGCAAGGCGGAGGTCATCGCGCCCATCCAGGGCGAGAAGAACCGCCTGGACTACGTGGAGCGGCAGTACCGGCTCGGGGAGAGCCAGGCGCGGACCACCGCGGACGAGATCGGCGCCTCCGCGGAGGTGGGCCGCGCCAGCCAGAAGCGCAACAAGGCGCTCTTCGACGTCCAGCAGGGAGAGCGGGCCGTCTCCTCGATGACGCTCCGCGCGCCCGTCGATGGCATGGTCACGATCCTCCCCAACTGGCGCAACCAGGTCGGGTGGAGCGAGGCCCCGGAGTTCAAGGAGGGCGATCGGCTGTGGCCGGGCGCCGTCATCGCCGAGCTGCCGGACCTCACGAGCATCCAGGTCACGGCGAGGGTGGACGAGATCGACCGCGGCCGCGTGAAGCTGGGTCAGACGGCCAAGGTGCGCATCGACGCCGTGCCCGACCGCGAGTTCGAGGCCAAGGTGTCCGAGATCAGCCCCCTGGCCAAGCTCGACTTCTCGAACTGGCCCCTCACCAAGAACTTCGACCTCGTGCTCGCCCTCGTCTCCGCGGATCAGCGCCTGCGGCCGGGCATGAGCGCCAACGCGAGGATCGGCGTCGAGCGCAAGGCGGACGCGGTGCTGCTCCCGTCCCAGGCCCTGTTCCAGAAGAATGGGCGCACGGTCGTCTTCGTCCGGGGCGCCTGGGGATTCGACGAGCGGCCGGTCGAGATTGCCCACCGGACGCCGAAGCAGGTGGCGGTCGCGCGCGGAGTAAGGCCCGGGGAGCGCGTCGCGTTGCGCGATCCCACCGTCAAGGAGAACGCCCCGTGAAGGGCCTTCGCCGACGCCTGGTCCTCGGCGCGGGGGTCCTGGCTCTGGGCGCGGTGGCCTTCGGCGCGACCCGGCTCCAGGCCCGCGTGGAACGGACCAGCACCGTCCCCACCGTGCGCGTGCGGCGGGGCGATCTGCCCATCCGCGTCCATACCCTCGGCGAGCTGCGCTCCGCGCGCTCGACGATGCTCCTGGGCCCGGCCGTGGGCGGCGCTTTGCAGATCGTCGCCATCAAGCCCACGGGAACGGTGGCGAGCGCACAGGACGTCCTCGTGGAGTTCGACCCTTCCGAGCAGGAGTTCAACCTCCAGCAGGCGCGCTCCGAGCTCCTGGAGGTGCAGGAGGAGATCAAGAAGACGAACCTGGAGGCGGAGATCCAGTCCGCCCAGGACGAGGTGGCGCTGCTCCAGGCGCGGTTCGCCGTCCGGCGCGCGGAGCTGGAAGTCACCCGCAACGAGCTGGTCAGCGCGATCGACGCGCAGAAGAACCTCCTCAACGTCGAGGAGGCGCGGCGCCAGCGCGCGCAGCTCGAACAGGACATCCCCGCACGCCAGAAGTCGAACCGCGCGAGCCTGGTGGTCCTCGAGGAGAAGCTGGCCAAGGCGCGCCTGAAGATGCAGCAGGCCCAGCGCGGCATCGAAGAGATGAAACTGCGCGCTCCCGTCGCGGGCCTGGTGTCGGTCCAGGAGAACCGCGGGATCTTCGGCGGATGGCGGCCGCCGGGCATGACGTTCCCGGAGTACCGCGAGGGCGACCTCGTCAATCCGGGGGCGGCGATCACGGAGGTGCTGCAGGCGGACCAGATCGAGGTCAAGGGCAAGGTCGACGAGGCGGACCGCATCAGCGTCAGCCCGGGCCTGTCCGCGGAGATCCGCGTCGACGGCATGCCGGGCGTCCTCCTGCACGGCAAGGTCAAGAGCGTCGCTGGTCTGGCCGCTCGGGGGTGGGGCCTCCCCAGCCAGAAGAAGTTCGACATGGTGGTCGGCCTCGACAAGCCTGATTCCCGTCTCCGCGCCGGCGTCACCACGGAGGTCCTGATCATCGGCGCGGAGCTCAGGAACGCGCTGCTCATCCCCCGCCAGGCCGTCTTCGAGCAGGAGGGCAAGCTGGTGGCGTACGTGCCCGCGGGCAGCGGCTTCGAGCCTCGGGACGTCCAGGTCAAGCAGCGCAGCGAGAGCTTCGTGGCCGTGGAGGGGCTGGCGGAGGGGACGCTGGTCGCTCTCGTGAACCCGGAAGACCGCGAGGCCAAGGGAAAGAAGGAAGGCTCGTCCGCGCCGTCCATGGGAGGCGGCCGGTGACCTGGGCCTCCTACGCGGCCGATCTGGGCCAGGGCCTGGACAACCTCCTACTGCACAAGCTGCGGTCGCTGCTGACCATGCTGGGCATGATCTTCGGCGTGGCCGCCGTGGTCTCCATGCTGTCGATCGGCGCGGGCGCCCAACAGCAGGTCATGGCCTTCATCCAGCAGCTCGGCGTCCGCAACCTCATCGTGGAGGCGCGCGAAGCGGCGAACTGCCCCGACCTGCAGAAGGTGCGCAAGCTCTCGCCCGGCCTCACCTTCCAGGACCTGCGCATCATCCAGACCAGCCTCGACGGCGTGGCCGCCAGCACCGCGCGCAAGCGCTTCCTTCCCGCGAAACTGAACCCGAAGCCGCAACGGGACATGCCGATGGTCTACGGCGTGGCCGCCAGCTACGCGGACATCGCCGGCCTGCGCCTGGCCCAGGGCCGCTTCTTCACGGAGGAGGAGAACGAGCA
>QHVP01000148.1 GCA_003222295.1 Acidobacteriota bacterium
TCCGATCGCTTCGACCACGGAACCGCGAGCAGCCAGTCCAGATAGGTCCGGATCATCGACCCCTCGGCGTTCGACTCCCCCATCCGCTCCAGCCGCGCCAGCTCACGCTCGGCTTGCTTCTGGACCGCCTCCGGCATGGCCGCGGCGGCGATCTTCTTCCGATACTCGTCGGCGACCGAGCCCTCGTCTTCGCCGAGCTCCTTGCGGATGGCCTCCATCTGCCGGCGCAGCAGGTACTCACGCTGCTGCTTCTGCGTCCCGGACTCCACTTCCTCGCGGATGCGCTTGCGGACGCGCAGCTCCGCCAGCCGCTCCTGCTGGAACCGGAGGGCGAGGCTCAGGCGTTCCACCACGTCCAGGGCCTCGAGCAGCTCCAGCTTGAGGTCCGGGGAGTAGCCGGCGGTGTCGGCCAGGGAGCCCGGATGGGTGATGGAGCGGACGAAGGCGCTGATGCGGCCGTCGTCGCCGCGGAGCTCGAGGATCTCCTCCACCACCGCCCGGTACTCGCGCTCGAGCTCGCGGGTCAGGCCCTTTGGGGCATCCGGGTCCGGGCGCTCGTCGACTTCCACGCGCAGGACGCCGTCCGGCCCCGTCTGCGCGGCCCCGGGGACGGCCCGGCGCAGCGGCATGAACGAGGCGATCGAACGTCCGCCGAGGGCGACGCGCTCCGTCACTTCGGCGACCACGCCGACCTTGGCGTAGCCGCTCCCCCGCTGGGGGATGAGGAACACGCGCTTGTCGCCGGCGACATCGGCGGGGAGCGTCACCGGCATGCCGGGGAAGACCACGGCATCGTCGAGGGAGACCAACCTGAGATGTGCCATGCATAGAAGCTACGCCTGATAGTTTAGCTTGTCAATGATACATCAATGTAATATCCTGTGATGGATGAAGCCCACCAGCCCTCCCGCCCGCGATCCCTGGGAGCTGCTCGTGCGGCTGTTCTTCGCTCAGCGGGCGAACCTGCCCCCGCTGGCCGCGGAGCTCCAGCTCTCTCCCGCCCAATGTCACGTGCTGCACTTGATCGAGCCGGACCGGCCCATTCCCATGGGGGAGCTGGCCGAGACGCTCGCCTGCGACGCGTCGAACGTCACGGGGCTGGTGGACCGGCTCGAATCCCGGGGTCTCGTACGTCGCCGCCCGTCGGCCGGGGACCGCCGGGTGAAGGTCCTGGTCCTCACCCCGACCGGCTCTCGGCTCCGCGCCCTCCTCCTCGATCGCATGACGGCTCCGCCGGCCGCCCTCGAACGGCTTTCTCTCCGCGAGCAGCGAGCGCTGGTGCGGATCCTCGGGCGTCTCCTCGAGTAGCGGCGAACGGTGGTAGTCTCGCCTCGCCCCCGCGGCTTGCGAATGACACGCCTGTATCTCGAGGACTTCGCGGTCGGACAGAAGTACGGAACAAAGCGGCTCCGCGTGGACGCGGAGGCGATCAAGGCCTTCGCCACCGCGTTCGACCCGCAGCCGTTCCATCTCGATGAGGAGGCGGCCCGGGCCTCGTTCTTCCAAGGCCTGTCCGCGAGCGGCTGGCACACCGCGGCCCTCACCATGCGCCTGCTGGTGGACGGCGATCTCAGTCCGGCGGGGGGGATCATCGGGGTCTGGGCCGAAGAGATGAAATGGCCGCGCGCCGTCCGGCCCGGCGACGAGCTGGACGTGGAAGCGGAGATCCTCGCCGTGCGGCCCTCCCAGAGCCGGCCCGGCCAGGGCTTCGTGAAGGTCCGGAGCACGACCCTGAACCAGCACCGCGAGCCCGTCCAGGTCCTGGTCATGAACCTCCTGGTCCAGGCCCGCGAGGCTGCGCCCGCCTAGCGGCGACCGGCGATAATTCTCCAGGATGACCAAAGAGGGCAGCGGGCGCGATCGACGGCGCTGGCCGCGCGCACCGTTGCGGGGACAGGTGGTCGGACAGATCTACACGGAGCACGCGGCTCCCATCGTCGACTTGTCCGAGGGGGGCGCTCTTCTGGAGGTGCCCTGCGCCCTCCGGCCTCGTTCGGTGTATTCGGTTCGGCTCGCCCTCGGCCCCGGCACGGTGTTGATGCTGAAGGCGAGTGTGGTGCGAAGCTACGTTCACCGCGTCGAGAGCGCCGGCGAAGGCGAGACGCAGATTCGCTACCAGGTCGCACTCCAGTTCGTCGACTTGCGCCCCTCGGACCAGGAGCTCCTGCGACAACGCCTCGCCAGCGAGGCCACGCCCGAGGTCGCGGGCCTGACCGAAACGCCCCCCGTCGGCAGCGACCGAACATCAGTCGAACGCCGCGACTCCCGGCGCGCTGATCTCGCCCGCCCCGTGGCCGGCGAGGTCGGCCTGCACCTGGAGTCGCGCGTGCTGATGCTGTCGCCCGGCGGGATGACGGTACGGATGCCGTTTCGACCGCAGATCGACTCGACCGTCACCTGCACGCTCGATATCGCTGGCGTTCCCTCGCTGCTGCGCGGCGTCGTGCGGGATACGCATCAGGACGTGAGGGAGAATCACCAGTCGGACTTCGTCGTGGGCGTGGAATTCATCGATCTCAGCGACGAAGCACGAGCCTCCATCGAAGCCTACGTCGCGCGAATGGCCTGATGAGGCCTCCCAGCGCGGCCGATCGGGTAGACTCGGCGCCCATGCCCCGTCCGACCATCGGCGAAGCGGCCGCCACCGTCTTCGGCTACCTGCGCGGCCTTCACGCCACCCACTACCTGGATCTGGGCATCCGTATGGGCCTGTTCTCCGCCCTGGCGCAGAAGCCGCGAAGCGCCGAGGCGCTGGCCAGGGATCTCGGCCTGCACCCGCCCTACGTCCGCGGGTTCTGCGAGATGGGCCACCATCTCCAGATCCTGGATCGTGAGGGCGCGACCTATGGGCTGGCGCCCGAGATGGACCGGCTGCTCGCCTCGCCGGACGATGCGTACTTCCTGGGCGGCTTCCCACCGGTTCACCTCCGCGTCGCCGAGGACTACCGGCTCTACCCCGAGCTATTCCGCTCGGGCGCGGTCCACCCGTATCAGGAGCACTCTCAGGCTTCCTCGAGGATGTCGCGGGCGCTTCGCGCTCCCTGCCCCGGATGTTCCTGGACGTGGCCGCCCAGAAACTGCCTGACCTGCTGCATCGGCTCGAGGCCGGCGGGCGCGTTCTCGACGTCGGATGCGGGGCGGGCCATGCCCTGGCGACCCTCGCCGAGCGCTTCCCGAATCTGACGGGCGTCGGCATCGAGATCGAGCCGGTCTCCGCCGAGATGGCGCGCGCCCTCGTGCGCTCGCGCGGCCTTGGGGGGCGGATCGACGTGCGCAGCGCCTGGGAGCCCGCCGGCGATTTCGACTCGGCCTTCGACGTCGTGACGCAGTTCCTGGTCCTCCACGAGATCCGCCCCGAGTGGAAGGACGACATCCTCGCCCGCTGCGCGCGGGCGCTGAGGCCAGGCGGCACGCTCGTCCTCTTCGACGAGGCCTATCCGGAAGACGCGGCCACCGCCCGCGACCCGATCCGCGGCTTCGCGGTGGTGGCCCAGTGGTTCGAGATGACGTGGGGAAACGTCATCAACACGCGCACCGAGATCCTCGACCTCGTGGCGCGGGCGGGCCTGCGGCCGGGCCCTGA
>QHVP01000676.1 GCA_003222295.1 Acidobacteriota bacterium
ATCGAAGAAGGCTCTGGACGACCTCGAAGACGAGCTGCGCCGCTCCGGCGGGCTGCCCGGATGGGGGCGCGAGTAGCCCATCGGCGGGACATGGTCGGTATCTAGCGCATCTCGAGCGGCCGCTCTTCGGCGGCCGCCCGGGGACGGCGAGTCGAACGCGAAGCATGATCGGGCTCGTGTCACCTGCGGGACGAGGAAAGAAATTGCAGCGCCCCGTTGACCGACGCCGGGCTCGGCATGAAGCTTCCTAGAGAGCAGGCGTCGCGGAGGCGGTGTGGGAAACGACTGGGCCGCTGTCGATGACCTCATGCGCGAACTTGGCTCCGTTCGGCGCGCCGCGACTCTCCTTCGCGCCGAGGATGTTGCCCAGGCGGCGGTGGATCGGGCCATCGCCGAAGCCGCCGAGGCCGTGAACCAGACGATAGAATCGCCGCAAAACGCGGCGAGACTCACGGCCGCACGCGATGCTATCGGCGTGGCCGAGGAGGTCATTCTTGCGCTCGACCGCGAGATCGGCCGCTCGCTTCGCGTTCGCGCGAGAGCCCAGGCGCTGTGCGATCGCGCTGCGCGCCTCATCGATCAGGCGACGCAGGCGAGCCGGATTCGATTCGCCACGGCCAGGCGCCCGCGCGACCACGCGAGAATCTGCGAGGCCTTGAGGCCGCTCGCTCTGTCCGGGTACACCCTCACGGTGGAGTCGCAACCGGAATCGAGCACGGATAGCGGCTGGCGGATACAGATCCAGAGGCCGGGTCTGCTCACGTCGTTCCGGATACGACTGGACGCCACGTCGGCGGAGTGGGACGAAGCCGTTAGCAGGGCTTCGTCCTTTCTGCCTGACTAGCTTGCGCGAGTTTCACTGCCCGAGGACCACGTGACGGTGATCTGAAGACATGTGCCAGGTCGTCGTCATCACTGGCGGTTCGGCGGGTATTGGCCGGGCTACCGCGCGTCTTCTGGCCGCGCGCGGTGCGCGTATCGGCCTCATTGCCCGAGGCCGCGACGGCCTGGAGGCGGCGGGGCGGGAAATCGAAGCGCTCGGTGGGCAGGCCGTCGTGGTGCCTGCCGACGTCGCCGACGCCGAGGCCGTGGAGCGAGCGGCGGAGCGGACGGAAGAGGCCTTCGGGCCCATCGACGTCTGGATCAACAACGCGATGGTCAGCGTCTTTTCGCCGATCCGAGACATGACGGCCCGGGAGTTTCGGCGCGTCACCGAGGTGACGTACCTGGGCGTCGTCCATGGTACCCAGGCCGCCCTGCGCCGGATGTTGCCGCGGGACCGCGGACTGATCGTGCAGGTCAGCTCGGCCCTCGCCTACCGGGCCATTCCCATCCAATCCGCCTACTGCGCGGCCAAGCACGCCGTGCTGGGCTTCACCGATGCCCTCCGCTGCGAGCTGCTCCACGATCGAAGCCACGTGAAGGTCACGATGGTGCACCTGCCGGCCGTGAACACCCCGCAGTTCGGTTGGGTCGCGAACCACCTCTCCCACCGCCCGGCGCCGCCGGACCCGCTTTATCAACCGGAAGTCGCCGCGCGCGGGATCGCCTTCGCCATCGACAACCCGCGGCGCGACGTCTACGTCGGCAGCACCACCGTGGCCGCCTTGTACGCCCAGCGCTTCCTTCCCGGACTGACCGACCGCTACCTCGCGCGCAATGCCTGGGAAGGCCAGTTCGCGCACGAGCTCGACGATCCCGGCCGGCCATCGAACCTGTGGGAGCCATTGCCGGGCGACCACGGTGCCCATGGCCGGTTCGATGACCGCGCCATCGAGCGGAGCACCCAGCTTTGGATGACGACGCACCGACAAGGGCTGGCCGTGGCCGCCGGCGGCCTCGCCGGCCTCTTCCTCCTGCTGGCGGCGCGCCATCGTGGCTGAAGCACCGCGGCAGCGAAGCGCACGGCTGGAGCAATTCTCAGGCGGACGGCGGGCGAGTCTCCGACGCGCGCGCAGAGGGCGCCATGCCGACACCTCCGACGTAGACCATCTCTCCGCCGAGCCACCCCGAGACGGCAATCAGCGCCACCCCGATGGCCGTGAACAGGACTGAGCCCGAGTGGTCTGGGGTCCGCAAGCGCGTCACGAAGGCGGTGGCGAACACGGCCACGGCGAGGAGATTGATGCTCATGTGCCAGATGCCAATCCGCTTGGTCGGTCCCGCAGACATCGAGAACAGGTCGATGAGCCCG
>QHVP01000138.1 GCA_003222295.1 Acidobacteriota bacterium
GGCGCGCTGGTGCCGCTCCTGGCCTACGCCCTCACCCAGTCCATGGGATGGCGCGGCGCCCTGAAGGCCCTCGGCCTGCTCATGATCGTGGTGGCCCTGCCCGGCGCGCTGATCGTGCGCGAGCCGCCGCGCCTCGCCGCTCCCGGCGCCGCAGACCCCGCGCCGTCGGTGGCCGCCATCCTGCGCCGCCCGACCTTCTACCTCCTGGCCGCGGGGAGCATGGCCTCCATCGGCGCCGTGGGCGGGACGATGCAGAACCTGAAGCTCTACCTGAGCCTCGACCGCAAGCTGCCCCAGGGCGAGATCGCGGGCGTGCTGTCGCTGATCCTCGTGGGCAGCATTGGCGGCCGCCTCCTGATGGGCTGGCTCGCGGACCGCTGGTTCAAGAAGCACGTCATGCTGCTCGTCTACACGATCGTGGCCGCCACCATCCCGGCCATGGTGTTCGCGCCCAGCCTCCCGCTGATCAAGATCGGCGCCCTGCTCTTCGGCATCGGCCTGGGCGGGGACTACATGGTCATCCCCCTCATGGCCGCGGAGCTGTTCGGCCTGCGCATGCTCGGCCGCGTCATGGGGATCGTGCTGACCGCGGACGGCGTGGCGGAGGCGGTGGTGCCCATGGCGGTGGCCACGGTCCGAGATCGCACGGGCAGCTACGCGGGCGGCTTCCTCCTGCTCGTGGCCCTGGCCGCCGCGGGCGCGGTCGCGGTGGCGTGCCTGCCGCGCCGGGCAGGGGAGGCCGCTTTGGCCGCCCCTACGCGCTGATCCCTTTCGGGGCCAGGGGAAGAGAGCGCCGCCGGACCCCGGTCGCGGTGAAGAGGGCGCCCGCGACCGCGGGCGCGAGCGCGACGATCGGGGTCTCCCCGGCTCCCGCCGAGGGCAGGTCCTTGCGGTCGAGGAGCACGGTCTCCAGCAGGGGCGCGTCCGAGAAGCGGGGCACGCGGTAGAGCGAGAGCTTCGGGTTACTGACCTCGCCCGCCTCGAACTGCACGGCCTCGAACAGCGCGCCGCCCAGGCCCATCACCACCGCGCCTTCCACCTGGTTGCGCAGGTGGTCGGGATTCACGATGGCGCCGCATTCGAAGGCGGTGACCGCGCGCGTGACCTTGACCTCGCCGCTCGGCCGTGCGATCGCCACCTCCGCGCAGGTGGCGACGTAGCCGCCCTTCTCGACGCCGCAGGCGAGGCCGAAGCCGCGCTCGGGCGTGGCCTTCGTCTTGCCCCAGCCGAAGCGCTCGGCCGCCGCCTGCAGCACCGCGCGCAGGCGCGCGTCGCTGAGGTTCGTGAGGCGCAGGTCCAGCGGGTCCAGGCCGATCGCGTGCGCCAGCTCGTCCATGTGGCTCTCGCGGGCGAAGTGGTTCGCGGTGGCGGCCAGGCCGCGGTAGGAGCCCTGGCGCAGCGGGTAGCGCGTGGCGTGGAACTCGATCTTCTGATGGGGCACGTCGTAGGGCGTGCGGATCCCGGAGGCGCCCGAGTTGTAGTTGTGGAACTCCCAGGCGGTCAGCTTCCCATCCGGGCTCGCGCCGCTCTTCACGTCGATCACGCCCGCGGGCCGGAAGTAGGCCCAGGTGAATTCCTCCTCGCGCGTCCAGGCGACCTTGACCGGCCGCCCGGCCGCCTTCGCCAGCCGGGCCGCCTCGATGGCGGCCTCGCCCGTGTGCTTGCCGCCGTACCCGGAGCCCGTATCGGGGACGACGACGCGGACCTTCTCTTCCGGGACGCGGAAGGCCTCCGCCAGCTCGGTGCGCACGCCGAACGGGCGCTGCGTGCCCGTCCACACGGTGAGCGCGCCGTCCTGCCACTCCGCCACCGCCGCCCGCGGCTCGAGGGGCACGTGCGCGATGTAGGCCACGGTGTAGGTCGCGTCGAGCCGGGTGGCGGCGGCGGCGCGTCCCGACTCCACGGAGCCCGCGGTGTAGCCCGAGCGCGCGCTTTCGCCCTGCGCATCGGTGGGATTCTTCCGGAGGTAATCGAACAACTCCGCGCCCGACGGCTGGGGAGTGGGCTTCCACTCCGCGTGGACGGCGCCGATGGCCTCGGCCGCGGCGCGCGTGTCCACGGACACGAGGGCGGCTCCGACGCTGGGAGCCCGCAGCACGCGGCCGTAGACCATCCCGGGGCGATTCATGTCCGACGTGTACTGGTGCCGCCCCGTCACCACCTCACGCCCATTGACCTTCGGAACGGACTGGCCGGCCACCGTCCAGCGCTCGGCGGGCGCGGTGGGGACGTCGTCCCCGATCGCCTTCACGAGCTTCTGGCCCTTGCTCAGCTCGCCATAGCCCGCGGTGCGGCCGGTGGGCGGATGGGCGACGGCCGCGGCCTGGGCCACGAGGGCGCTGCGGTCGACCCCCCATCGCCCGGCGGCGAGGTCGACGAGCAGCTCGCGCGCGGCCGCGGCCACCTTGCGGAGCTGCGCGGCCATGATGGGCGTCGTGCGGCTGCCGAACGTGCCCATGTCGAACGGGGTGACCGCGGTGTCGGCCATGACCATCGTAATCGACCCGATCGGGACGCGCAGCTCCTCGGCGACGACCTGGGAGAGCGACGTGCGGATGTTCTGGCCGACTTCCGCCTTGCCCGTGTAGACGCGGACGTGCCCGTCCTCGCCGATGTGGAGCCAGGCCGAGACGTCGCCGGGCAGGGCCTCGCCCCCGCGCCTTGAAGAAGTCGCGGCGACGGACCTCGAACCGATAGGCGGGGCCGGCGAAGAGCTCGTAGCGCTCGACTTCGACGAGGTCGGGGGCGTCGTCGCGGTCAGCCACGAGTGGTCCTCGTTCCCGTGGCTGCCGCCGCCCGGACGGCGGCCACGATCCGCGTGTAGGTGCCGCACCGGCAGACGTTGCCTTCGAGAGCCTTGCGGATCGCGGGCTCCTCGGGATCGGGGTTCCGGCGCAGCAGCGAGGCGCCGGCCACGATCATCCCTGCCGTGCAGTAGCCGCACTGCATCGCGCCCGCGTCGAGGAATGCCTGCTGGAGCGGATGGAGCTGGCCGCCTGTCTCCAGTCCCTCGATGGTGGTGACGGACTTGCCGGCGAGGGCGCCGAGCTTGGTCAGGCAGGAGCGCGTGGCCTGTCCTTCGATGAGCACCGTGCAGGCGCCGCATTGACCCTCGCCGCATCCGTACTTGGCCCCGGTGAGCTCGAGGTCCTCGCGCAGCACGGTCAGGAGCGACCGCTGCGGATCGGCCTCGAGGCGGCGCCGCGTGCCGTTGACGATCAGGTCGATGGGCATCAGGTCCCCGTGATCGGCATGAAAGTGGTTCGAATGCCCACGATCTCGTCGCGGGCGTTGCGGAGGTAGCGCTCCACGAAGGCGGCGGTGATCGCGGCCTCGTCCGCCCGGGCCAGCGTGCGCACGAACGGCCGCAGCCCGCCGCCGGCGAGCTTCTTCTCCACCGCGCGCTCCGAAGCCTCCTTCATGACCGAGAACTGCCAGACCGGCTTGCCGATCAGCTCGTCCAGGCGGCGGCCGAGGATCTCCAGCTCGCGCGCATTGACCCGCGTGACGCGCCCGCGCGCGTCGATCTCGTGGAGGGCGACCCCGGCGGGGGCCGCGTCGAAGAGCTGATCGTAGGCCGCACGCCCGAGCTTCTTGGCTTCGTCGAGCCTCACCTGGAACGCTTCGAGCCGCGCGATCGCTTCGTCCTTGGTCGGGAGAGGGTCGGCCATGGGATACGACCTCGATCGGCCACCTTCAGGGCATGAGTCCGCCGGCGATGGCGGGCACGATGGCGACCCGGTCCCCCGGCTGCAGGGGAGTGGCCTCTTGTTGCAGCGCGCGTACGTCCTCGTCGTTCACGAAGACGCGGACATGACGCCGCAGGGCGCCCGATTCGTCGACGAGGCGGTCGCGGACGCCACGGTGTCGCGAGTCCAGCGCCGCGATGAGGCCGGCCACGTCGGCGGCCTCGACCTCCACTTCGCGGGCGCCGCCCGTGAGCGGTCGCATCGGCCCCGGGATCTGCACGCGGATGGGCATGTTTGAATCCTAGCTCAGCTTGTCAAGGCAGGGGGGCAGTCGTATTAAGTCAGGGGGGGCACTCGCACAACACCGCGGTGGGTGTTCGCACTGCGGCCACCAGCGGGCTGGTTGGCTGCGACCCCCCCTGAAACCCCCCTCGCGCGGCGCCGCCGCTGCCCGACGCTGCCGCGCTCTGCGGTCGGGCTGTCTCCGTCTCCGTGCCCGTCTCCGAGTCGTTCAGCCGATCAGGCCTCACTGGGCGGCAAGCTTCAGCACGTCGTTGAGCACGCCCGCGGCGGTCACGGCCAGGCCAGCGCCGGGGCCCTTGATGACGAGGGGATTGTGGCGGTCGTAGCGCCGGGTCGTGAAGGCGATCTGGTTGTCGGTGCCGCTGAGGCCCGCGAAGCTGTCGCTGGCCTCCACCGCGGCCAGGCGGACCGACACTTTACGCTTGGTCACCGTCGCCAGATACCGGAGCACGCGGCTCTGCGCGCGGGCCGTCGCCGCGCGGTCCGCCCACCACGGGTCGAGCTCGCCCAGCCTTTCGAGGAACTCGGGCAGGGGAAGACGAACGTAGTCGGACGGGACGAGCGGCTCGATCTCGACGTCCTGCAGCTCGCCGCGGAAGCCGAGGAGCCGGCCGAGGATGAGCGCCTTGCGGGCCACGTCCTGGCCGCTCAGGTCCTCGCGCGGATCGGGCTCCGTGTAGCCCTTCACCATGGCCGCGCGCAGGGCGGCGGAGAATGGACGACCGCTGCCCACTTCGGTCAGCAGGAAACCCAGGGTCCCGGAGGTGGAGCCCTGGATGCGCACGACGCGATCGCCGGACTCGTACAGCTTGTAATAGGTGTCGAACACGGGCAGCCCCGCCCCGACCGTGGTCTCGTGCAGGATGCGCCGCCCCCGCTGCTTGGCGTCCGCCCACAGCGCTTCCGCCACTTCACGGGGGCCGGCCAGCGGCCGCTTGTTGGCGAGCACGAGATCCATGCCCGAGGCCAGCGCGGAGGTGAGCAGGGGAGCCGTCTCCGCCGCGGTGCAATCGACGAGCACGGGCCGTGACAACGCATGCCGGCCCACGAGGGTCAACGCGCCCTGGGCATCGCCGGCGCGACCGCCGGGCAGGGCGCTGAGCGACTCGCCACGCCCCTTGGCCACCACGATCTCGGAGAGGCGGCGACGGGAGAGACCCTTGGGTTCGAAGACGAAACCCGTGCTGTCCACCACGGCCATCGCCCGCAGCGCGGGTGGCGTGCCGTTGCGCTGGGCGATGAGGTGGGCGAGCTGGCGGCCGACCTTTCCGAATCCCAGCAGCACCACGTCGGTGTGGGGGGCGGCGGCGTGCGCGCCCCCGCCGATCTTGGTCAGCTGGAACTGATCGTGGATCTGCTGCTGGGCCTTGGCCGCGTCCGCGCCCTGCACCACGACGGAGAGGTTCAGCTCGGACGAGCCCTGCGCGATCGAGACGACGTTGATGCCCACCGTGGACAGGGCGGCAAAGACCCGGGGCGCCACCCCCGGCGTGTTCGCCATCCCCGGCCCGACGACGGCGAGGGTGGCCATGCCGGGCCGCACCTCGACGCCGTCGATCTCGCGCCGTGCGATCTCGTCCGCGAAGGCCTCGAGCAGGGCGGACTTCGCGCGGGCGGCGCTCGTCTGGGGCACGGTGAAGCAGATCGAGTGCTCGGACGAGGCCTGCGAGATGAGCGACACCGAGATGCCGCTGCGGTGCATGGCGCCGAAGGTGCGCGCGGCGATGCCGGGAACCCCGAGCATCCCGTTGCCCGCGACCGTGACCAGCGCCTGCTCCTTGACCGCGGACACGGCCTTGACGGGGTAGCGGGTCAGGGTGCGCCGGCCCGAGACCTCCGTGCCGGTGGAGGCCGGATCGGCGAAGGGCCGGACGCGCACGCGCACGTCGCGCCCGATGATCGGGGTCAGCGCGCGCGGATGGAGCGCCTTGGCGCCGTGGTAGGCCAGCTCCGCGGCCTCCCGCACGTGGAGCTGCGGGATGAGGCGGGCGTCGGGCACGGTGCGCGGATCCGCGGTGAGCAGACCGGGCACGTCCTTCCAGAGCGAGACCTCGCGCGCGCCCAGGGCACGGCCGATGAGGACGGCGGTGACGTCGGTTCCGCCGCGGCCCAGGGTGGCGAGCTGTCCGTCCGGAGTCGCGCCGAAGAACCCGGGCACGACCGGGATGGTGCCCGCGCGCAGGAGGGGAAGAAGCACGCGGCGAGTGGCCACGTCCGTCGCCTTCAGGTCGGGGGCGGCGTTGCCGAACTGGCCGTCCGTGCGGATGAGCTGCAGGGCATCCACGTAGGCGGAGGCTCGACCCGTCGCGTGCAAGGACGCCGAGAACAGGTGCGCGGAGAGCCGCTCGCCGCGCGCGACCAGCTCGTCCTTCGTGCGCGGGGTCAGCTCGCGCACGATGGCGATGCCCTGGGCCAGCGTGGCCAGCTCCGTCATCGAGGCGTCGATCACGGAGAGGATCGCGTTCAGCACGGGCCCGGGTACGACCAGCGCGCGCGCCACCTCGGCGTGCTTCTTGCGCAGGCGGTCCGCGATGGCGGCCAGCGGCTTGGGATCGCCGACCTTGGCCTTCTCCGCGCCCTCCAGGAGCAGATCCGTCGTCCCGGACATCGCCGACACCACGATCACGAGCTTGCCGTCCTGCTGGCCGACGATGCGCACGGCGTGCGCGAAGGCAGGGGCATCCGCCAGTGAAGCCCCTCCGAACTTGTGGAC
>QHVP01000150.1 GCA_003222295.1 Acidobacteriota bacterium
GATCTCCTTCAGCCGGGCCGCCACCTGGCCGGGATGGCGCGAGTTCTCGATGACGCAGGGGCCCGAGATGAGGAAGAAGGGGCCCGTACCGCGGGAGAGCGTGCGCCACAGCGCGCTCTTCTCGAGAGTGATCGCGGCGGCGCCGCTGCGCCGTCCGACGGGCCGGCGCGCGCGCGCCGTCACGAGCCGGAGGCGACGGTCACCGGCGTCTCGCGCGACGCGGCGCGGCCGCGCCGGTTCTCGAGGCTCGCGCGGACGAAGTCGGCGAAGAGCGGGTGGGGCGTCAGCGGCTTGCTCTTGAACTCGGGGTGGAACTGCACGGCCACGAACCACGGATGATCGGGGATCTCCGCGATCTCGACGAACTTGCCGTCCGGGGTCTTGCCGGATATGCGCATCCCGCCCTCGGTGAGGCAGCCCTCGTACTCCTTGTTGAATTCGTAGCGATGGCGGTGACGCTCGGTGATCTCGGTCGCGCCGTAGATGGCGGCCGCGCGGGATCCGGGCGCGAGCAGGCAGGGATACGAGCCCAGCCGCATGGTCCCGCCCAGCGCGTCGACGCCCAGGAGGTCCTGGAGCTTGTAGACGACCTTGTGCTCGGCGTCGGGCTCCACCTCCGTCGAGTTCGCCGTGTGCAGGCCGCACACGTTGCGCACGTACTCCGTGACCGCCCACTGGAACCCGTAGCAGATGCCGAAGTAGGGCGTGCCCGTGCGCCGCGCGTACTCCGCCGCCGCCACCATGCCTCCCGTGCCGCGGGTACCGAAGCCGCCCGGCACCAGGATGCCGTCCACCCCCGCGAGCTTGCGGTCGACGTCCCCCTGCTCGAGGTCCTCCGCTTCGACCCAGCGGCGGACGACGCGCACCCCGTTGCCGAAGCCGCCGTGACTGAGGGCCTCGTTGAGGCTCTTGTAGGAATCCTCGAAGGAGACGTACTTCCCGATGATCCCGATGACGACCTCGCCGCGCGGGTTCTTGATGGTGTGGACCAGCTCTTCCCAGGCCGACATGTTCGGCCGGGTCCCTTCCAGGCCCAGCGACTTGAGGATGATGCCGTCCAGGCCTTCACCGGAGAGGACGAGCGGGACCTCGTAGATGGTGTCGACGTCCTTGGCCGTGATGACCGCCTCTTCCGGCACGTCGCAGTAGAGGGCGAGCTTCGACTTGATGTCGGGGGACAGGAAGCGGTCCGTGCGGCAGAGCAGGACGTCGGGCTGGATGCCGATGGCGCGCAGCTCGCGCACGCTGTGCTGCATGGGCTTGGTCTTGAGCTCGTGCGCGGTCGCGATGTAGGGCACGAGCGCGAGGTGGACGAAGACCGCGTTGCCACGGCCGACGTCCTGGCGGAACTGACGCACCGCCTCCAGGAAGGGCAGCGACTCGATGTCGCCGACGGTGCCGCCGATCTCCACGATCACCACGTCCGCCTCGTGTCCCACCGCGCGGATCGCCGACTTGATCTCGTCGGTGATGTGCGGGATCACCTGCACCGTGCGGCCCAGGTAGTCGCCCCGCCGCTCCTTGGCGATCACGTTGCCGTAGATCTTGCCGGTGGTGATGTTCGAGTGGCGGTCGACGGCACTGTGGGTGAAGCGCTCGTAGTGGCCGAGGTCGAGATCGGTCTCCGCCCCGTCGTCGGTGACGTAGACCTCGCCGTGCTGGTACGGGCTCATGGTGCCGGGGTCCACGTTGATGTAGGGGTCGCATTTCATCATCGCGACCTTGAACCCGTGGCCCTCGAGCAGCGCGCCGATGGACGCGGACGCCAGCCCCTTGCCGAGGGACGAAACGACCCCGCCGGTCACGAAGATGTATTTGGTAGCCATGTCTTCCTTGTGTAGGGGAGGGACGGGCCCCCTCCGGCCATCATCGCGCGAACGCGCTCGAGGTCTTGCGGCGTATCCACCGCCACTCCGGACCGGCCTTCCATCGCCACGACGCGGATCCTCAATCCATCATGGAGCGCCCGGAGCTGCTCGAGCGACTCCACCAGCTCGAGCGGCGAGGGCGGCAGGGCGGCGAACCGCAGCAGCGCCTCCCGCCGGTACGCGTACAGCCCGACGTGCTTGCGGGCCAGGCCGCGCCCGATCGCCTGTGCCGCCGCCGCGCGCAGGTCGACGCTGTCGCGGACGAACGGGATCGGGCTGCGCGAGAAGTACAACGCATCGCCGCGTGCATCCGTCACCACCTTGACCACGGCGGAGGAGAGCATCTCCTCCACGTCGGTCACCGGCAGCGAGATCGTCGACATCGCCAGGCCGGGCTCGGCCAGAAGGGGCGCCACCGCGCCGTCGATGAAGGCGGGGTCGAGCATGGGCTCGTCGCCCTGTACGTTCACCACGATGTCGGCGTCGGTGGCCGCCGCCGCCTCCGCCAGTCGGTCGGTGCCAGTCGCATGCGCGCGCGAGGTCATCGCCACCTCGCCCCCGAAGGCGCGCACGACCTCCGCGATGCGCTCGTCATCCGTCGCGATCAGCACCCGGTCCACCGCCGGAGAGGCGCGCGCGCGTTCCCAGACGTGCTGGACCATCGGTTTTCCGTTGATCTGGGAGAGGGGTTTTCCGGGAAGACGCGTGGAACCGAACCGAGCGGGGATGATCGCGACGATGGCCAAATCGATTGGGGCCCTCGTGTACGCGGGATCGTAACTGCGGTCGCACGTCAAGTCCATGCCGGATGCGGGGCGAGGCGCGGGCCGGATGAGCGATCGCACACGCATATTTGACCGCTCCCGGCGCCTGGACGTACGCTGCCGGCGCAGGCGGAATGAAAGACCCTGTGCCCGGTGGCGAAGCGCCTCCTGTCGCTGTCGTAGAGCCAAAGGCGGCGCACCGCCGGGAGTGGGCGCGGATCGTCGCCCTCCTGGGCGCCGTCATCGCCCTCCTGAGCTACCGGTCGATCGCGGCATCCTTCTACGACGGCTTCGTGCTGCCCCAGGGCACCGGGATGAACGCCCTCCTCCCGATCGAGATCTCCGCGATCTCCGTCTTCACCGTGTTCGGGGGAGCGGCCTGGGCGCTCCTCTCCTTCGCCCTCGCCGGCACCAGCCTCATCGGGGCGGCGATCGGCGCGGTGCGCGTGATGGCGAGGCGGCCGGGCACCACCGCCGCCGTGTGCGCCTTCGCGGTCGCGGCCGCCTGCGCCGCGGTGGCCCATCTCGTCCTTCGGCATGCCGTGACCTCCGATGACGAACACGTGTATCGCTTCATCGCGCAGACGCTCGGGGCGGGCGGGCTCACGGCACCCTCGCCCGGCCATGACCTGGAGTTCTATCGCGAGCAGTTCGTGGTCCTCACCGACCGCGTGCGGTTCGGGAAGTATCCGATCGGGCACCCGCTGCTGCTCATGGTCGGCCAAAAGCTCGGGTCCGAAAACGCGGTGGTGCCGGTCGCCATGGGTCTCACCGTGCTGGCTACTCTGGCCCTGGCCCGCCGCACCACGACGCAAACCGCGGCCGTCGTCGCCCTCCTGCTGCTCGCCTTCTCGCCCCAGGTGCTCCTCACGGGGGCGACCGTGGCCTCGCAGACCACGGCCGCTCTCTGCCTGACCCTCGCCCTGGCCGCGCTCGTGGAATCGCGGCGGCGTGGCGGAGTGGGCCTGGCCTTCCTCGCGGGCGCGGCCCTCGGTTACGGGGTGCTCGTGCGGCCGTTGCCGGGCGTGCTCTTCGCCGTCGTCGCGATGGGCTGGACGGCGGGGCGCCCGGCCTCCACGCCGTTTCCCGTCCGCCTTCGCCTGCTCGCCGCGGTGACGGCGCCGGTGGCCCTCGCGGGAGGTGCCCTCCTGCTCGTGAACCGGGCGCAGCTCGGCAGTGCCCTCACCACCGGATACCAGGCGTTTCACGGGACCGGAGAAGGCGTGGGGGGGCTGCGCGACTTCGTGGGAGGCGACCTCGCCCACCTCGCGATGTCGCTGTTCTCGGCGCTGCTGCGCCTCGACGTCTGGCTGTTCGGATGGCCGGTCTCGCTGCTCTTCCTGCCCTGCGCACGCCGAAGTGGAACCGCCGCGCTCCTGTGGGCGATGGTGGCGGCGGAGCTCGTGTACCGCCTCGTCTCGCCCAAGGTCGGCGTAGGGGCCACCGGCCCCCTGTACCTGTTCGAGGTGGTGCCCGTCCTCTGCATCCTCTCCGCGGACGGCGCCGTCCGCGCCCGCGCGTGGCTGGCCGGCGCCTTTCCCCCTCTCGCCTCCAGCGTGTCCGCGGTCCTCGTCTCCGGTGCCCTCGTGGCCTTGACCCTCTTTCTGCCCGAGCGCCTGCGCGATCTGGGCCTCATGGGCCAGGCCCAGCGCGTCGCGCCCGACCTCATCGCAACGCGGGGTCTCTCGCATGCGCTGGTCTTCCACGACGGCGTGGTCCCGCCCTGGACCTACCGCAGCTGGGCCTACTTCCCCCGCTGCAACTCACCGTCCCTGGACGACGACGTCCTCTACGTTCGTTTCCAACGCACTCCCGGACTCCAGGAAAACCTCGAATTCTGGCGGCGACGCCATCCCGACCGTTCGGCCTGGTACTTCGACTGGCCGGCGGGAGGTGGCCCGTCGCTGGTCGACCTCGAGCGCTTCGTCCGTGCTCAAGCCGGGACGCGGCCTTGAACGACAAGGCCCTGGAGCGCCAGGTCCTCCTGCAGGACATCCTCGTGATCGTGGCCGCCCTCGGCCTGTCCCACCTGATCCGCGGCGGGCTGGTGCAGGTCGTCCCCGCGCTCAAGCCGGCGGTCCCCTCCAGCGACTACGCCCACCTGCTGCTGGTGTTCCTCCCGACCTGGGCCTGGTGTGCGGAGAGGATGGGCCTCCACCGGGTGCGGACGCTGACCGGGCCACTGCTCGAGATCGTGCGTGCGCTGCTCTGGACGCAGGGCTGGGGCGCGCTCGCGCTCGGCCTCATCCTCACCGCCGCCCAGGCTCCCCTCAACCGCTCGCTCATCGGGGTCTACCTCGTCGTCTCGACCGTCCTCCTCCTGCTGGCCAAGCTGGCGCAGCGTGCGTGGATCGCCCGTGTCCGCGGAGAGCTCGTCTCCCTCGCCCTCGGGGCGGGCGGTGACGGGGCGGTGGCGGAGCTCGCGGCCGTGCACGGAAAACGGCTGGAGGCGCTGGCCGATGTCTCCGCAGAAGCCTTGCGACGGCGCCTGCAGGCCGGCGGCGTCGACGAGATCGTTCTCCCCTGTGGCCTCTCGCATTCCGTGCAAAGGCCCTTGCTCGAGTGCGCGGAGGAGGCCGGCCTTCCCGTGCTCGTGCGCATCGAGACCGTCAACCTCGAGCGGGCACGCCTTCGTGCGGAAGTCCTCGGTCCCGCCCTCTATCTCTCCTACGAGATTCACGAGCCGGACCGGCCGGCTTTGCTCGTCAAAGCGATCTTCGACCGCCTGCTGGCGGCCGCCTTCCTCGTGGCCACCGCGCCGCTCCTGATCGTGGTCGCCCTCGCCGTGCGGTCTCCACGGGCGACCATTCCCCATGCTGAGTTTCCGCACGATGTCGGAGCATGCCGAGGTCCAGCGGGAGGCGTTGCTCGCGGCCAACGAGATGGACGGGCCCGTCTTCAAGATCCGCGAGGACCCGCGCGTCACTCCCTTCGGACGTTTCCTGCGGCGCACCAGCCTGGACGAGCTGCCGCAACTCGTGAACGTCCTCTGCGGGCATATGAGCCTGGTCGGGCCGCGGCCTCTGCCCGTGGTCGAGACCACCCGCATCGCGGGGCCGCATCGCCGCCGGCTCAGCGTCCGCCCGGGCCTCACCTGCCTGTGGCAGATCAGCGGCCGCAACGAGCTGGGGTTCCGACAATGGATGGACCTCGACCTGCAATACGTCGACAACTGGAGCCTGGGCCTGGACCTGGCCATCCTCCTGCGGACCCTGCCCGCCCTCCTCAGCGGCCGCGGCGCGCGCTGACGTGCGGGTCGGGATCTATCTCGCGGACCAGGTGTGGCGTCTGACCTCGAGCAAGGGGATCTACGCGTACTCACGCCTCCTGACCGCGGCCCTGCTCCGCGGCCTTCCCGCGCACGATTGGACGCTCATCGTGAACGGGGAGAACCACGGCGACATGGTGCCCGCGGGATCCGCGGCACACGTCGTCGAACTCCCCGCCGCCTGCGCCCGCGGCGGCCTCCGCCTGCTTGCCGACCAGGTCCTGGCGCCGCTCGTGGCCGGCCGGCGCCAGCTCGACCTCCTCCACTTTCCGAAAGGCTTCACGCCCGTCTTCTCCGGCGCCACGCGGCTGACCGCGACCGTGCACGACATCATCCCGATCCACTACGCGCGCGACCATCCCGGCCACTTCCCTCGGGCCCAGCTTCGCTATCTCCATGCCATGTTCCTCAACACGCTGCGGCGCGCGACGGCGGTGGCCACCGATTCGGAGTTCTCGCGCGGAGAGCTTCTGGCCCTGGCGCGAGAGAATGCGATCGCGCCCCCGCCCATCGAGGTCTGCTCCCCCACTCCCGCTCCCGCGCTCGTGAGGGACGAAGGACCTCCGGCTTCGTCGAGGCCCGCTCAGCTCCTTCATCTCGGCTCGCCGCTTCCCCACAAGCGGACGGCACAGACGATTCGGCTCTTCCGCCGCTACAACCTCGCGCGGGGGCGGCGTTGGAGGATGCGCGTCACGGGCCTCTCCGCCCCACCCCGGGACGTGGAGGCCGGCGACGACGTGGAATACCTCGGGTCGGTCGGGGCGGATGCGCTCCGCGACGAGATGGCGGGGGCGCGGGCCCTTCTCCTCCTTTCCAGCATCGAGGGCTTCGGGCTCCCGGCGCTGGAAGCGTGGTTCGTGGGCACGCCCGTGTGCTACGCCGCCGCCGGCTCGCTCCCGGAGGTGCTCGAGGGCGTGCCGGGACGATGCGAGAGCCCGACCGACGACGCGTTCGCGGAGGCCCTGGACGCCGTGCTCACCCTCGAGGAGGCGCAGCGCGTGCGGATCGCCCGCCACCTGCGCGAGCGCTACGGGATGGACGCTTTTCGCGCTCGTGTCGAGAACCTGTTCTCGCAATGGATGGCGGCGCCTCGCCGGACGGGCTGACTCAAGGGGCCGGGTCGAGCCGGCGGCGCACCGCGCTCAGGCCCTCCTCCACCGTCGGAAGGCGCCCGGTCAGCCGCTCCAGGCGCGCCGTGGCCAGGCTGGAATCGCGCGGCCGGCGGAGCGTCTGTCCCGGCAAGCGCCCTTCGTGGCTGGGGGAAACGCGCTCGAGGCCGGGCCACTGCGGTAGTCCCCAGACGCGCAGCGCGGCTCGAGCGAATTCCAGACGCGTGAGCGCCGGCCCCCCCACCGCGTGCAGCAGCCCGCGGGGGGGCATGTCGGCCAGCCACCAGATCAGGCGGGCCAGGCTGCGCACTTCGGTGGGACTCGAGACGAGACCGTCGGACGCCACCAACCGGCCCGCGGTTTGCGCCGCGCGCACCACCTGGAGGGGGAAGGACGCCGGTGCTCCCGGCTCCCAACGGTTCTCCCCGTAGAGGAGCGAGGTCCGTACGATCCAGGCGGGGTGTCCCGAACGGCGCACGACGTCCTCCGCCGCCAACTTGTCCCGTCCATACGCCTGCAAGGGCGCGGGCTGATCCTCTTCGACGTAGCCGCCGCGCCGGCCGTCGAACACGTAGTCGGTGGACAGGAACGTCAGCGTGCTGGCGGGAGCGACCACGTCCAGGACGGACAGGAACGTCTGCAATGTTTCGACCTGCTCGTGGTGGGAATCCTGCGGGCGTGTCTCGCACCATTCCAGGCTCGGCGGGCTTGCGGCGAGGACGACGTGGCGCAACCCGCGGTCGCGGAGCAACCGTCCCGCCGCGTCCGCGTCTGCCATGTCCAGCCGCACCAGGCCCGGC
>QHVP01000679.1:0-1622 GCA_003222295.1 Acidobacteriota bacterium
CTTCGAGCTCCATCCCCTGCACGTGGAATCGGTGGCCTGGATCGCGGAGCGCAAGGACGTCCTGAGCGGGCTGTTCTTCTTCCTGACCCTCTGGGCCTATCTGGTCTACGTGCGCCGGCCGCGCGCGAGCGGTTACGCGCTGGTCGTCCTGCTCTTCACGCTGGGGCTCATGGCCAAGCCGATGCTGGTCACCCTGCCCTTCGTCCTGCTCCTCCTCGACTTCTGGCCGCTCGGCCGCACGGCGGAGCCCTCCGCGCGGCGCCGGCTGATCGTCGAGAAGCTGCCCCTGGTGGGACTGGCTCTCGTGTCGAGCGTCATCACCGTGCTCGTCCAGCGGCACGCGGGCGCGATAAAGGGGCTTGGCGTCCTTCCTTTCGATCGCCGTCTCGCCACCGCCGTCCTGGCCTACGCGACGTACGCGGTCAAGGTGGTCTGGCCCTCCGGCCTGGCCGCGATCTATCCCTATCCCGCGTCTTCGCCGCCGTGGCAGATCCTCGGCGCCATCGCCGTCCTCGCCGCGGCCTCTGCCCTGGCCCTGCGCGCGGCGCCTCGCCATCCCTACCTGCCCGTCGGCTGGTTCTGGTACCTCGGTACTTTGGTACCAGTCCTGGGGCTGATGCAGGTGGGGAGCCAGCCCTGGGCGGACCGCTACACCTACATCCCCGCCATCGGACTCTTCATCGTCGTGGCCTGGGGGACGGTGGACCTCGTCGCCGGCCGGCCCCGTCGCAACGTCGTCCTCGCGGCGGCGGCGGCCGTGATCCTCGCGTGCGCGATCACCGCGCGGACGCAGGTCGGGTACTGGCGCAACAGCGTCGCCCTCTGGGAGCATGCCCTGGAGGTGACGGCGGGGAACCACCGCGCGGAGAGCAACCTCGCGCATGCCCTGGCCCGGCAAGGGAGGCTCGACGAGGCCGTGGCGCACTACGTCGCGGCCCTGCGCATCAAGCCCGACTTCGCGGAGGCGCACAACAACCTCGGCCTCGTCCTGGCCGACCAGGGTAAGGTGGGCGAGGCGATGAGCCACTACGCCGAGGCGCTGCGCGTGCTTCCCGACTACCTGGAGGCCCACAACAATCTCGGGGTGGCGCTCATGGGCCAGGGCAGGGACACGGAGGCCATCCGCCATTTCTCGGAAGCGGTGCGGATCGACCCCACGATTGCCGTATCGCACAACAATCTCGGCGCGGCCTACGCCCATGCCGGGAGACTCGACGCCGCGGCGCGCGAGCTCGCGGAGGCCCTTCGCCTCGACCCCGGCTACGCGGAGGCGCAGACGAACCTGGCCCTCGCCCACAACGGCCTCGGGGCCGCCCTCGGCGACCAGGGCAAGGCCGACGAGGCCATCGACCACTACGTCCAGGCCTTGCGGCTGCGGCCCGACCTCACGGACGCTCACGCCAACCTCGCCCGCGCCCTGGCCGGAAAGGGCAGATCCGAGGAGGCCGTTCGCGAGATCCTCGAGGCCGTCCGCCTCCAGCCCGGCGATGCGGACCTTCACTACGACGCGGCCGTCCTGCTCGTTCGAGCCGGCCACGCCGCGGAGGCCGTCCCCCATCTCCGGATCGCGCTCACGCTGGCGCCCACGCATGCGGAGGCGCGGCGCGCACTGGACGCGCTGA
>QHVP01000679.1:1687-3401 GCA_003222295.1 Acidobacteriota bacterium
TACCGCGCGCGACGCGCACGACCGCGCGCTGCGTGCCGCGCTGCGAGACCTGATCGCGGGTCTGCGCGCAACGTGCGACGGGCATGACGTCCTCCCGCCGCGTCACATCGCGGCGGCGGGGATGATCACCTCGGCGCAGGGGCTGGTCGAGATCCCGCATGTGAGCGCGCCGGCGGGTATCGGCGAGCTGGCGGCGGGCGCGCGGGAGACGCTGCTGCCGGACGTGGCCGACCTGCCCTTCGTCTTCGTGCCCGGCGTGAGGACGGCCGCGATCCCGGGCGCGGCGCCCGGAATCGGCGCCACCGACGTGATGCGTGGCGAGGAGACCCTCTGCATCGGCCTCCTGGCGCAGGGCCGGCTCGCGCCCGGAGGCGCGCTTCTCAGCGTCGGCTCCCACTGGAAGCTGATCCGCATCGACGAGGCGGGGCGCATCGCCTGGAGCCTGACCTCGGTCGCGGGCGAGATGATCCAGGCCGCGCGCGGCCAGACGATCCTCGCCTCCGCCGTGCCGGGGGGCCCGCTCACGGAGCCCGATCTTCCCCAACTCCTCGATGGAATGGAGGAGGCGCGGCGCTCCGGCCTCGCGCGGGCCCTCTTCTGCGTGCGCCTCCTCGAGCTGTCGGGCGCGGCCACGCCGGAGGGCCGCCTGTCGTTCCTGGTGGGCGCGTTCATCGGCGCCGACCTCGACCGGCTCCGCGCGAGCGGCGCGCTGGCGCCGGGAGCGCCGGTCACCGTGGCCGGCGACGAGAAGGTCGGCGGGGCCTGGAGCCTGGCCCTCGATCGTTTCGGCTGCCCGGCCCGGAGCTTGACCGCGGCCGAGGTCGAGGCGGGATCGATCGCGGGCCTCGGCACGATCCTCGAGGCGCGCGCGGGCTGACCTCGCCGCGCCGGGCCGGGTGCTACAGTGGCGGCGGCATGACGAGTCCCGCCACCACGGCGAGCGCGATCGACTTCGAGGCGGCCCTGCGCCGGCTGGGCTACGAATCATTCCGGCCCGGCCAACGCGAGGCCGTGGAGACGTTGATGGCCGTCGGCCGCCTGCTGCTGGTGGCCCCGACCGGCGGCGGCAAGAGCCTGAGCTACCAGCTTCCGGCCGTCTCCCTCCCGGGAACGACGCTGGTCATCTCGCCTCTGGTGGCCCTGATGAACGACCAGGTGCAGGCCCTCACCGCGCGCGGGGTGAGCGCGACGTTCCTGGCCTCCACTCTCGACGGCGACGAGGTCCGCCGGCGCATGGCGCGCATGGGCCGAGGGCAATACTCGCTCGTCTACGTCGCGCCCGAGCGGCTGGCCTTCCCGGGCTTTCGCGGCCTCCTGCACGACATCGAGATCCCGCTGGTGGCGATCGACGAGGCGCATTGCATCAGCGAATGGGGCCACGACTTCCGCCCGGAGTACCTGGAGATCGGCTCTCTCCTGGCCGAGCTTCCGACCGCGCGCGTGCTGGCCTGCACCGCGACCGCGACGCCCGTCGTCCGCGACGAGATCCTGAGCCGCCTCGGACTGCCCGTGGACACGCCGCAGCACGTGCGCGGCTTCGCCCGCCCGAACCTGCGGCTGCGCGCGACCGAGGTCGACGACGCGCACGGGCGCCTGGCCGAGGTGGATGCCCTGCTCGCGGAAGCCCTGGGCCGGCCGGACGGCGGCCAGGGAGTCGCCATCGTCTACGCCCCCACGCGGCGGGGCGCGGAGGAGGAAGCGGAGCGCCTGGCCC
>QHVP01000677.1 GCA_003222295.1 Acidobacteriota bacterium
CCAGCTCGGCGCCATCTCGCCGGACGGTCAGTGGCTCGCCTTCCACAAGCCGCGCACGCAGTCGGAGGGGGACTTGTTCCTCTGGGACGGCCGGAAGTCGGAGATCAGGCGCCTCTCCGCGGAGGGGGTCCCCGCCGACTTCTCCCCGGAGGACTTCGACGCTGACTCGACCCACCTCTACTACCTCAGCGACGAGGGCGCCGAGTTCGCCCGCGTGCGGCGCTACGACCTGGCCGCGGGAACGCACGAGGACGTGGAGAGGGCGGACTGGGACGTGATGTACACCCGCTTCTCGCGGCGCGGGCGCTATCGCGTCACCGGCATCAACGAGGACGCGCACACCGTGGTCAAGGTGTACGACACGCGCACGGGGAAGCCCCTCGTCCTGCCCTCGCTGCCCGCGGGCGACATCACCTCCGTCGTGATCTCCCCCAGCGAAGCGCGCCTGGCATTCTACGCGAGCGGCGACCGTTCCCCGAGCAACCTCTACGTCTACACGTTCGGCGAGAAGGAGGCCCGCCGGCTGACCGACAGCCTCAGCAAGGAGATCGACGCCGAGGACCTCGTCGAGGCCTCCGTGGTGCGGTTCAAGTCGTTCGACTCCATGGCCATCCCCAACATCCTGTTCAAGCCGCACCAGGCCACGCCGGAGAGCAAGGCCCCCGCCCTCGTCTGGGTGCACGGAGGGCCGGGGGGCCAGACGCGGAAGGGCTACAGCGCGCTCATCCAGTACCTGGTGAACCACGGCTACGTGGTGCTCGGCATCAACAACCGTGGCAGCTCCGGCTACGGCCGCACGTTCTTCACCGCCGACGACCTCAAGCACGGGCACGAGCCGCTGTGGGACTGCGTCGAGGCGAAGAAGTACCTGGCCTCGCTCCCCTACGTCGACCGAGACCGCATCGGCATCATCGGCGGCAGCTACGGCGGATACATGGTGCTGGCCGCCCTGACCCTCAAGCCCGAGGAGTTCGCGGTGGGGGTGGACATGTTCGGCATCTCCAACTGGGTGCGCACGCTGGAGAGCATCCCGGCCTGGTGGGAGTCGCAGCGCCTCGCGCTCTACAAGGAGATCAGCGACCCGGTCAAGGACAAGGAGATGCTCCTGGCCGTCTCGCCGCTCTTCCACGCGGACCAGGTGAAGCGGCCGCTGATGGTGCTGCAGGGCGCCAACGACCCTCGCGTCATCAAGGTGGAGTCGGACGACATCGTGGCCGCGGTGAAGCGCAGCGGCGTGCCCGTGGAATACGTCGTGTTCCCCGACGAGGGCCACGGCTTCACGAAGCGCGAGAACCAGATCCGCGGCTACCGCGGCATCCTGCAGTTCCTCGACGCGCACCTCAAGGGTGCCCCCGGCGCCCCCACGCCGTGAAGATCGCGGGAGGGCTCGTCCCCATCGCGGCGCTCAAGGACGGCGTCTGGAAGGCGGTGGCGCTGCACACGAGCCGGGCCCCGTAATCGGCCGCGGCCTCACTCCACGCGCTCCACCGCCTGGCGAAGGCTGGCGCGGACGGCGTCGGGACCGGTGCCCCCCGGCAGAGACCGCGTGCGCACCGCGCGCTCGGGATCGAAGAGCGCGTCCACGTCCGCGGCCAGGCGCGGATGGTCCTTGGCCAGCGCACCCCGCGCCGTCTCGCGCAGCGAAGCGCCCGTCTTCCGCGCTTCCGCCACCAGCCCGGCCACGACTCCGTGGGCCTTGCGGAAGGGGAGGCCATCGCGCGCCAGCGCCACCGCCAGCCCCGCGGCCATCATCTCTTCCTGGCCGGCCGCGGCCCGCATCTTCTTGCCATCGTAGTCCAGGCCGGCCACGACCCCACCCATCACGCGCACGGACACCGCCACCGTGTCCGCCACGTCGAAGACCGCCTCCTTGTCCTCCTGGAGGTCCTTCTGGTAGCCGGCGGGCAGCGACTTCATGAGCGCGAGCAGCCGGATGACTCCGGCCTGGGCGCGCGCGGCCTTGCCGCGCACCAGCTCGAGGGCGTCGGGGTTCTGCTTCTGCGGCATGAGGCTCGAGCCGGTGGTGAAGGCCTCGGGCAAGAGGAAGAAGCTGAACTCCGGTGACGACAGCCAGATGAGGTCCTCGGCCATCCTCGAGAGATGCGTCTGCAGCTGCGCGGCCGCGAACACGAACTCCGCTGCGAAGTCGCGGTCCATGACCGCGTCGAGCGCGCTGGGCGAGATGGCCTCGAAGCCGAGGTCGCGGGCAAGCGCATCCCGATCGAGGGGAACCGCCGTTCCCGCCAGCGCTCCCGAGCCCAGGGGCAGCACGTTCACGCGCCGCCGCGCGTCCCCCAGCCGCTGGTGGTCGCGCACCAGCCCCCAGGCGTGCGCGGCCATGAAGTGGCCCAGCGTGATGGGCTCTGCCCGGCGCGTGTGCGTGAAGCCGGGCATGACCGCGTCCGCGCCGCTCGTGCCCTTCTCGGCCAGGGCCCGCACCAGGCCGGCCGTGTCCGCGCGCAGGGAGTCGATCGCGCCGCGGATCCACAGGCGCAGCGCGGTGACCGTCTGCTCGTTGCGGCTGCGGCCCAGGTGGGCCTGGCCCGCGAGGTCTCCGATCGTCTCGGTGAGGCGGGCTTCGACCCAGCTATGGACGTCCTCCTCTTGTGCGTCTGCGAGAGCCTCTGGGCTGGCCACATCCAGAACGGCCGCCAGACCGGCGTCCAGCGCGGAGGCATCCGCGACGGAGATGGCGCTCGCTCGCGCGAGCGCCATGACGTAGGCCCGGGAGGCCGCGATCTCCTCGCGCACGAGGCGGCGGTCGAAGGGCAGCGACCGGTTGAACTCCCAGAACTCGCGGTCCGGCTCGCCCTCGTAGTTGCCGCCCCAGAGCTTCATGACCGGTAGTGCGCGTTGATGTCGACGTACGCGCGCGTGAGGTCGCAGGTCCACATCCAGCCGCCGCCCTTGCCCGCGTGCAGGTCCACGCGGATGCGCACGGGGTCCGCCATCATCGCGCCGTGGGCCTGGTCCTCGTCGTACGCGCGGGCGCGGCCGCCCTCCGCCACCCACACCGGGCCCAGGTGGATGTCCACGCGGTCGATGTCGACGGCGACGCCGGAGCGGCCGACCGCCGCCAGTATGCGGCCCCAGTTGGGATCGCCGCCGTGCAGGGCGGTCTTGACCAGCGGAGACTCCGCGAT
>QHVP01000013.1 GCA_003222295.1 Acidobacteriota bacterium
AGCGGTCAGGTAGGCCTTCTCGGGCGGGAAGAACGTCGGCCACTTCTCCGCCTCGATCCCGATGAAGGCCCGGAGCGTCAGCGGCAGCCGTGCCAGCAGCTCGCGGCGGGGCCGGAGGAGGCGGGCCGCATCCGTCGGGGTCGCGACGCTCATCTCAGAAGGCCAGCTCGGACAGCGCTCGCCCCTCGCCCTCCGGCATCTTGAAGCCGAGCACACGCGCCACCGTGGGCGCCACGTCCAGCGTGCGGATGGGCCGCGGCGACACCAGCCCGCGCGGCACGCCCGCGCCGACCGCGAGCAGCCACAGCCGCCGGCACGACTCGTCGCCGCTGCGATGGTTCTGGAACCCGTTGCCGCTCGGATCGCCGTCGCGTCCCATCTCCGGGACCACGATCAAGGTCGTGCGGTCGCGGTAGGGCGGCAGGGACTGCGCGTGCTGCCAGAGGCCGTGCACCAGCCGGTCGGTACGCCGGATGGCCTCGAGGTAGAGCGAGTACGCGCCGAAATGGGCGACGTCGATGTCCCAGAAGTTCACGAGCAGGAGCGGGGGCGCCAGCCGGCTCATGATCTCCTTCGTCATGAAGAAGGTCAGCTCGTCGCCGCTGGTCGGCACCAGCGGATCGTTGAAGTAGTCGAGCAGCGACTTGGCCAGGGTGGCCCGGACCTCCTGGCCGAGGGCGCGGCCCGTCTCGTGGACTCTCCAGCCGAACCCCTCGTAGCCTTCGTCGAGGGCCGACACCATCCGCTCCGCCAGCGCGTCGCGGTCCTCGACGCCGGGTCCGGCGGGGGTCGCCACCGCGGACCGGATCGCCTGCACGAGGAAATGCTTCGGCAGGATCACGTTCGCCGCGCACGGGTCGCCCCAGTCCCGAAGCTTGCTTCCGCCCAGCAGGCCGAAGCTCTTGTTGCTCGCCACCACCCACGCCGCTTCCGGCGGCAGGCCGCGCTCCTTGCGGAAGCACTCGAAGACGGTGGGCGTCGTGGGGGCCTCGCTGCCATACGCGTCGACGTTCTGCAGGCAGCCGGTGACCAGGGCGCCGGTCGCATTGAAGTGGCCGGTCAGGCCGTCGTATCGCGTCTCCGGAAAGAAGAGGCCCTGCGGGACGAGGTCGGTCACGAGGTGCGGGATGTTCGGCCAGCCTTCCGGCGCGAACGTGTCTTCCCAGCGCACGCCGCCGCCGAAGGTCACCACGATCACGCGTGTCTCCGTCCCGGGGGCGGCCGGAAACGCGCGCCGAGGAAGCAGGGCATCGGCGAGAAGCGCGGCCGCGCCCTGGAGGAGCTCGCGCCGGCCGAAGGGGAAGGGCACCTCAATCCTCCAAGGCGCTAGAATGCCGGTACCTGCACTCTACCATGCGCTCGATGCTCGTCGCGGCCTTGCTCCTCTGGCCCGCGCTCGCGCGGGGGGCCGAGGACCGTTTGGACTTCGCGCGCGACGTCCAGCCCATCCTTCGCGCCCGCTGCACGCGTTGCCACGGGGCCGAGCAGCAGCGCAGCCAGCTCCGTCTCGACTCGCGGACGGGGGCCCTGCGCGGCGGGATGTCGGGAGCGGTCGTGCTTCCCGGCGACAGCCGGGGCAGCGCGCTCTTCCAGAGGATCACGGGCGTACTGCAGCCAAGCATGCCCTTCGAAGGTTCCCCGCTTCCGGCGGAGGAGATCGCGCGCATCCAGGCCTGGATCGATGCCGGCGCTCCCGGAGCCGTCGACGTGGAGCCCGCGGACAAGCGGCACTGGGCCTATCGCAAGCCGGTGCGCCCCGAGCCGCCGGCGGTGGCGGACACGGCCTGGATCCGGAACCCCATCGACCGCTTCGTGCTGGCGCGGCTGGAACGTGAAGGGCTGACTCCCGCGCCCGAGGCCAATCGAGAAACGCTGATCCGCCGGGTGAGCCTCGACCTCGTCGGTCTGCCGCCGACGCTGGCCGAGGTGGACGCCTTCCTGGCCGACGCGAGCCCCGATGCCTACGAGAAGGTCGTCGACCGCCTGCTGGCCTCGCCCCACTACGGCGAGCGCTGGGCGCGTCCCTGGCTGGACCTCGCGCGCTACGCCGACACCAACGGCTACGAGAAGGACCGCCGCCGCTCCGCGTGGATGTATCGCGACTGGGTCATCGACGCCCTCAACCAGGACCTGTCGTTCCGCGATTTCACCATCCAGCAGATCGCGGGCGACATGCTCCCCGGGGCCACGACGGCGCAGAAGATCGCGACCGGGTTCCACCGGAACACCCTGCTCAACCAGGAGGGGGGGATCGACGTCGAGGAGGCGCGGTGGGAGACCCTGGTCGACCGCGTGAACACCACCGCCTCGACCTGGCTGGGCAGCACCGTGGCCTGCGCGCAGTGCCACAACCACAAGTTCGACCCCGTCTCCCAGAAGGACTACTACGGCATGATGGCCTTCTTCGAC
The DNA here is from genome assembly GCA_003222295.1 of Acidobacteriota bacterium. Classification (GTDB taxonomy): domain Bacteria; phylum Acidobacteriota; class Vicinamibacteria; order Fen-336; family Fen-336; genus AA29. Next base: position 2,410 of record QHVP01000013.1, read on the forward strand.
AACGCGGAATACCGCGTGCAGGGCCTGGGCGAGGTGGTGACGGACAAGTGGATCGTCGAGCCCGATCTGGAGCTCGCGCCCCCTGAGGTGCTCGCGAAGCGCGACGCGCTCAAGGCGGAAGGGGAGGCGCTCAAGAAGACGATCGACACGCGCGACCTCGGCGCCGAGATGGCGGCCTGGGAGCGGGCGCTGGGGTCGAAACCGCCACGCTGGACCGTCCTGCGTCCTGACCGTTTCACTTCCGCCTACACGGCCGCGCTCGAGAAGCAGAAGGACGGCTCCCTCCTGGTGTCGGGGCCGAAAGCCGACCGGGACACCTATACCGTCACCGTGCGGACCCCGGCCGCCGCGATCACCGCCCTCCGCCTGGAGGCGCTTCCCGATCCGTCGCTGCCCGCGAACGGTCCCGGCCGCTCGTCCTCCGGCAACTTCGTGCTCACGCGCCTCGGCCTCCGCGCGGGATCGGAGACGATTCCACTCGTGCGCGCCGTGGCCGATTTCTCCGAGGACGGCCGCAGCGTCGCCCAGGCCATCGACGAGAGCGAGGATTCGGGCTGGAGCATCGACGGCCAGCAGGGCCGCGCGCACACCGCGGTGTTCCTCCCGGAGAAGCCGATTCGTGCCGGCGGGAGCATGACCACCCTGACGGTGACGCTGGAACACACCGCGGGCAGCCCCGGAAGCACCCTCGGCCGCTTCCGTCTCTCCGCGACATCCTCCGCGAATCCGTGGGGCGCCGTCGCGGTTCCGGAAGAGATCCGCAAGGTCCTGGACACACCGCCCGCGGCGCGCACCGCCGAGCAGACGAAGACCCTTACGGAATACTTCCGGCCGCTGGCCGCGTCGCTCGACGCTCCGCGCGCCCGCCTGGCCGCGGTGAGGCGCGAGCTGGAAAAGGTCCAGATCCCGACCGCGATGGTCCTGCGCGAGCGCCCGGGCTCCGACCGTCCTTCGACGCTCCTGCGCGTCCGTGGCAGCTACATGTCCCCGGGCGAGCGCGTGTATGCGGCGACCCCCGCCTTCCTCCCGCCCATTCCGGAGGGGCGGCCCGCCAGCCGCCTCGGCCTCGCCTACTGGCTGGTGGACGAGGAGAACCCCCTCACCGCCCGCGTCGCCGTGAACCGGTCCTGGGAGCAGCTCTTCGGCCGCGGTCTCGTCATGACGAGCGAGGACTTCGGGACCCAGGGCGAGCCGCCGACCCATCCCGAGCTCCTCGACTGGCTGGCCACGACGTTCACCAGCCAGGGCTGGAGCGCGAAGAAGCTCCATCGCCTGATGGTCACCTCGGCCACCTACCGGCAATCGTCGCGAGCGACGCCGACGCTCCTCGAGCGCGATCCCTACAACCGCCTGCTCGCGCGCGGCCCGCGCTTCCGGGTGGAGGCGGAGACCGTGCGCGACATCGCCCTCGCCGTGAGCGGGCTGCTCAGCCCCAAGGTCGGCGGGCCCAGCGTGTTCCCCGACCAGCCGGACGGCGTCTGGGACAACCCCTACAGCAAGGACAAGTGGACGCTCAGCGAAGGGGAAGACCGCTACCGGCGCAGCCTCTACACGTTCGTGCGCCGGACCGCGCCCTATCCGATGCTCACCACCTTCGATGCGCCGTCGCGGGAGTTCTGCACGGTCCGGCGCACGCGCACGAACACGCCGCTGCAGGCGCTCACCACGTTGAACGACCCCGCCTTCTTCGCGGCCGCGAAGGCGCTGGCGGAGCGGGTCATCCGTGAAGCGGGACCGGAGCCGGAGGCCCGGGCCGTTCACGTCTTCCGCCTGGCCACGGCCCGCCGGCCCTCGGAGGGGGAGCTCGCGCCGCTGCTGCGCTTCTACCGCGACGAGGCCGCGCGGTTCGCCGGTGATGACGCCGCCGCCTGGACCATGGTCGCAAACGTGGTCCTGAACCTCGACGAGACGATGACCAAGGAGTGAAGGACGTGAACGACCGAAACGAGTGGCTGAAAACGATCACGCGGCGCCATTTCTTCCGGCAGTCGGGCTTCGGCATCGGCGGCCTGGCGCTCCTGAGCCTGCTCGACGAGCGGCTGTTCGCCGCGGCCGTGGAAGGATCGGATCCAAACCCGCTCTCGCCCAAGCCGCCGCACTTCGCGCCCAGGGCCAAGAGCGTGATCTACCTGTTCATGGCCGGCGCGCCCTCCCAGGTCGACCTCTTCGACGAGAAGCCCAAGCTCCGGCAGTACGACGGCCAGGCCATCCCCGAGGAGTTCGTCAAGGGGGAGCGCTTCGCGTTCATCAAGGGGACGCCCAAGCTCCTGGGCTCCCCCTATGCCTTCAAGAAGTGCGGCCAGTCCGCGGCCGCGATCTCGGACCTGCTCCCGCACATCCAGGGCATCGCGGACGCGGACTGGCCGCACTTCTTGAAGGCATCCGGCCACCAGATCGTGGGCCGGCCCAGCATGGGGGCCTGGGTGACCTACGGCCTGGGGACGGAGTCGAAGGACCTGCCCGGCTTCGTCGTCCTGCTCTCGGGCGAGAACCAGCCCGACGGAGGCAAGTCCTGCTGGGGAAGCGGATTCCTGCCCACGGTCTACCAGGGCGTCGAGTTCCGCTCGAAGGGCGATCCCGTCCTCTTCCTCACGAACCCGCCCGGGGTGGCTCCGGAGGACCGGAGGGCCTCGCTGGACACGCTACGCGAGATGAACGCCGTCCACCGCAGCGATACCGCCGATCCCGAGATCGACACCCGCATCGCGTCCTACGAGATGGCCTTCCGTATGCAGACGAGCGTCCCCGAGCTGACGGACGTCTCGCGGGAGCCGGAGTCGGTCCAACGGATGTACGGCGTGGAGCCCGGCAAGCGCTCCTTCGCCAACAACTGCCTCCTGGCGCGCCGGCTCGTGGAGCGCGGCGTGCGCTTCGTGCAGCTCTACCACCGCGGCTGGGACAACCACGGCACGAGCAAGGGCGACGACATCGTCAACCGCCTGCCCGCCCTGTGCCGCGAGGTCGACCAGGCCGCGGCCGCCCTGGTGAGGGACTTGAAGCAGCGGGGCCTGCTGGACTCGACCCTCGTGGTGTGGGGCGGGGAGTTCGGCCGCACGCCCATGAACGAGGGACGCAACAATTCCCAGTACCTGGGCCGTGACCACCACCCCCGCGCCTTCTCGATCTGGATGGCGGGCGGCGGCGTCAAAGGCGGGATCACGGTGGGCTCGACGGACGAGCTCGGCTACAACCCCGTGGAAGATCCCGTGGACGTCCACGACCTGCACGCCACCGTGCTCCACCTCCTGGGCCTCGGCCATACGGAGCTGACCTTCAAGTTCCAGGGACGGGACTACCGCCTCACCGACGTCCACGGCAAGGTCGTCTTTCCGCTCCTGGCCTGAGCCGCGGCCCCGAGTCAGTAGTCCAGGATCTCGCCACCGGTGATCTTCCGGGCCTGGCCCGGGAAGTCGAACGGGTGATCGACGCCGGCCTCGATGTCGGCCGTGGGCGAGTAGTAGCTGGGCCAGGCGTCGGCCACGATGCCCTGACACCACGTGTTCACGAGGGTCAGCTTCGTGATCAGCTTGCTCGAGCGATACCCATACTTGTGGGGGATGACGAGGCGCAGGGGCGCCCCGTGCTCCGGCGTGAGCGGCTCGCCGTTCATGCCCACCGCGAAGAGCGTCCGGGGGTGGAGCAGGTCCTCCATGCTCACGCAATCGAAGTAGCGGTCGGCGCAGTCGATGCGGACCCAGGTCGCCTCGAACTTCGGCCGCGCGAGACGGAGCAGCTCACCGCAGCGGAATCCCTCCCAGAGAACGCGCCCCGACCAGCACTGCACGCACTTGAGACGGCTGCTCTGGGTGATGCGAGTGAGACGGGAGAGGTCGGCCACCTTCACGCGCAATGGCTCCGCGACCAGTCCCCCGATGGTCAGCTCCCACGCGCCGGGATCGGGCGCCGCGATGGGATTGAACGCCATTACCTTGAGGTGATGGCGATCGGGCGTGTCGGTGGGAAGGATCCATTTGCGGCTCTCGGCCGCGCGCAGGAGCCGGGCGGGCAGGGCCGCTCCGGCGCCGGCGAAAAGCACGGACTGCACGAATCTCCGGCGGCTCATGCCTGGATCGCCCGGCGGCAATAGACCACCGGCTCCATATTCGTGTCAAGGACACGCGAAAGGCCGCGTGGCCTGGAATGCCCGCGCCCCGACCAGGCCGACGCCTTCCCGGATGATCACCACCTGGCCGGCGGCGACACCGGGCACGACGTCGCGCGCGCCCGACGGCCACTCGACCTCGACGCGGTCGGCCCGCGCGCTCGTCCCCAGGCCGAAGTGCAGGCGGAGGTCGCTCTGCGAGCAGAAGCTGCCACCGCTGCGGACCTCGTCGAGGAGGCGGCGCGGCCCGACCTGGACCACCACCCGCGCGCCGATGGCGCTGCGGTTGGACCGCGTCCCTTCGAGCTTCACGACCAGGGCCCGGCCGGCCGCGGCCGTGCAATCGTGGAGCACCGTCGGCACGTCGTTCATGTTGTTCACCACGACCTCCACCCGCCCGCGGTTGAACAGGTCGCCGAAGGCGGCCCCGCGGGCGGCCTTGCGGATCGCGAGGCCGGGACCCGCCTTCATCGACACGTCCTCGAACCGGCCGCTCCCGAGGTTGCGATACAGCAGCGGGCTCTGCTCGTAGGCGTAGCGCCCGCCGGCGCGGTCGGCCTCGGGGTAGACGTGGCCGTTGACGGTCAGGAGGTCGGGCCAGCCATCGAGATCGAAGTCGAGAAAGCCGACGCCCCAGCCCAGGTAACGGTTGTTCGCGGCCAGGCCGGCGCGAACGGAGGACTCCTCGAATCCGCCGTCGCCGAGGTTGTGATACAGCGACGTGGTGTCGTCGTCGAAGTTGGTCTTGGCGATGTCGAGCCAGCCGTCGCGGTCGTAGTCGGCGGCGGCCACGCCCATGCCCGCCTGGGCCCGCCCGTCCGCGGTGAGAGCGGCCCCCGCCATCAGCCCCCGCTCCCTGAAGGTGCCGTCGCGCTCGTTGTGGAAGAGAAGCGAGGCGCGCGAGTCGTTGGCCACGTACACGTCGGGCCAGCCGTCGTTGTCGTAGTCGAGCACGAGCGGAGTGAAGCCGAAGGAGGGGGCGGGCCTCAGGATGCCCGCGCGCTCCGAGACGTCCGTGAAGGTCCCGTCCGCGTTGCCGTGGTAGAGGACATTCTGTGCGCCCCGCAGCCCGGCCGGGCCGCACAGGACGGCGAAGCCCTTCCAGGAGCAGTTCTGCCCGGCCGTGCCCGGCGGGTAGCGAAGGGCATCGTCGTAGGCCAGGTAGGCGGACACGAAGAGGTCCAGGCGGCCGTCACGGTCGTAGTCGAGGAACGCGCAGCCCGTGCTGTAGCGATCGGGCCCCACCAGGCCGGCCGGCCGCGTCGTGTCGGCGAAGACCCCACCACCCTGGTTCCGGTAGAGCACGCTCTGGCCGTAATAGGTGACGAACAGGTCCACACGCCCGTCGTTGTCGTAGTCGCCGGCGCAGACACCCTGCCCCCAGCCCTGGCGGTCGAGACCCGAACCGTCGGTCACGTCGGCGAAGGTGCCGTCACCGCGGTTGTGGTAGAGGCGGCTGGGCCCCGTCCCTCCGCCGAGGCGCGAGCCGTTCACGAGGACGATGTCCGGCCAGCCGTCGTCGTCATAGTCCAGGATCGCGGCGCCTCCTCCCGTCGTCTCCAGGATGTATTGCTTCGTCCGCTCCCCGCCGATCACCGTCGGGGCGGTGAGCCCGGCGCGCGGCGCCACGTCCACGAAGCGGACCGCCTCCGGGCCGGCGGCGGCAAAAAGGGCCAGCCCGGCCAGCGTCCATCGAACATTCATATCGTATGGAAAATGGAAAAATGCCTCTTGACGCGGCCACGCGCAGGATAAATCATTCGCCCAAGCGTACCCAAGAAGGCCGTAGTCGGATCGCTCCGCTGGGAGTTGCTTCTTTCTGTCGGGCAGGCCTGCCCGATGGAAGTGCGCAATGCCCACGTGTGGCTAAGGGGGTTTGGCATGCGCTCTCTCCAGAGGGGTGCCCTCGTTGCCGTGGCCGCGACCTGTCTGTGCCTGTCGGCTCCGGCCGCCTTCGCCCAGGTCGACACGGGCACGATCCTCGGCACCATCAAGGATGCTTCGGGGGCCGTGATCTCCGGGGCCAGGGTCTCGCTCACGCACGAAGGTCAGGCCTTCACGCTCACCCGCATGAGCCGGCCGGACGGCACGTACATCTTCACGCCGATCCGCACCGGGACCTACGTCCTGGAGGTGGAATCGCCCGGCTTCAAGAAAGCCGTCCGCCGCGGCATCGTGCTCAGCCTCCAGCAGCAGGCGGTGGTGGACGTCAGCCTCGACGCCGGACAGGTCGCGGAGGAGGTCGACGTGACGGCCGAGGTCCCGCTGCTCCAGACGCAGAGCGGCGAGGTGGGGCAGACCATCAATACGGCCACCATCGAGGCCCTTCCGATCAACGGCCGCGACTATACGGCCCTGGCCCGCCTGAGCGCGGGCACGGCGCGCCCGCAGCAGGGCGCGCGCGCCGCCCTGCAGTTCACCGCCAACGGCACGCGGCCGGGCCAGAACAACTACATGCTCGACGGCATCGACAACAACACGAGCAACGTGGACTTCCTGGGCGGCACCGCCTACGTGGTGAAGCCGCCGGTGGACGCCATCGCGGAGATCAAGGTGCTGACCAGCTCCTTTGGCGCCGAGTACGGACGCGCGGGCGGCGCGGTGCTGAGCGCCACCCTCAAGTCCGGCTCCAACGAGTTCCACGGCAGCGCCTGGGAGTTCAATCGCAACGACAGCCTCAAGGCCGCCGAATTCTTCGAGAACGCGCGCGGGCTCAAGAAGGGCCGTTACGACTCGAACCAGTTCGGCTTCACCGCCGGTGGCCCCATCGTGAAGGGCAGGACGTTCTTCTTCGCGGACTACGAGGGCAGCATCACCAAGCAGGACCAGATCTGGCAGGTCACCGTGCCCACGGCGCGGCAGCGTGACAGCGGGTTCACGGACTTCTCCGACCTGATCACCGGCCAGACGGGAACGCGCGGTCCCGACCTCCTCGGCCGGACGACTCCGCTGGGCACGATCTACGACCCCGCCACCACGCGCGCGGTCTTCGCCGGCCAGGTCGATCCGGTCACCGGACGCGTGGCCACCGGCAACGGCTTCGTACGCGATCCGTTCCCCGGGAACATCATTCCCGCAAGCCGCCTCGATCCCAACGCCGTGCGGCTGATGCGGCTCTTCCCGGCCGCGAACCAGGCCGGGCTCATCAACAACTTCGCGACGAACCGGCTCAACACGGAGAACATCCACACCTTCGACGTGCGCGTGGACCACGAGTTCACCGCGAACGACCACGTGTTCGCGCGCTACAGCTTCGGCAAGACCAAGCGCGTGAAGCCGGGCCCGTTCGAAGGGGCCGCGGACGGCGGCGCCTATGCCCAGGGTGACGAGGACGGCAACACGCACGGCCTCGCCCTGAGCTATACGAAGATGTTCTCGAGCTCGCTGATCAACGAGGCCCGCTTCGGCTTCAGCCGCGAATACATCAACCGCCTGCAGCCCCTCGGCGACGACACCTCGGACATCCCCGCCAGCTTCGGCATCCGCGGCATCCCCCAGATCGCAGGCAACGGAGGGTTGCCCCTGATCTTCATGGGGGACCTCCGGCAGATGGGCGCCGTGGACTGGCTGGTGGCGGAGCGCCTCAGCAACACGCTGCAGCTCACCGACAACCTCACGAAGGTCTACAAGTCGCACAGCTTCAAGACCGGTTTCATGGCCCAGAAGATCAAGCTTCCCTGGACGGGTCCACCCTGGTCGCGCGGCCGGTTCAACTACGACGGCTTCTTCACCTCGATCCCGAACCGCCAGGACCTCAGCACCGGACGCGCGCAGTTCCTGCTGCAGCCGATCGCCTCCACGGTGCCGGGCGGGGTGGACTTCGTGGGCGGAGCGAACCAGGTGCAGGCCTCCCCGTTCGGCGAGATCGGAAGCCAGCGCAGCTACTTCGGCGCGTACCTGCAAGACAGTTGGCGCGTCGGCTCCAAGTTCACGGTCAACTACGGTCTGCGCTGGGACTACTTCAGCCTGATGGGGGACGACAACTGGGAACAGGCCAACTTCGTGCCGGGGCCGCCGGGACAGGCGCAGTACATCATTCCCGCGCGGCATCAGGACATCCCGCTCTCGCAGTCGTTCAAGGACGTCCTGGCCAAGGACGGCATCAACCTCGTCTACTCCGACGAGTTCGGCAGCGGCATCGGGCGCCCGCAGAAGAACAACTTCGCGCCTCGGCTGGACTTCGCCTGGCGGCCGTACGAGAAGCTGGTCGTGCGCGGCGGCTACGGGCTCTTCTACGGCGCGTTCGAGAACCGGGGCGGGAACCCGAGCCTCGGCTACAACTACCCGTTCCAGTTCACGCTGAACTACAACCGCGTCAACGACGTCACCCCCGTGCGGTATCCCGACGGCTCCGTCGCCACCATCGGCCAGGGCCTGGCCAGCATCCCGACCGACAACACGGCCGCCGTGCCCGGCAACAGCCTGAACCTCCGCGGCGTGACCTTCGACTACAAGACGCCCTACGTGCAGACCTTCAACCTGACCTTCCAGCACGAGCTGGGATCGCACCACTCCGTCGAGGTCGGATACGTCGGTTCCCGGTCCAGCAACGTCGAGACCTTCGTGGGCTCGAACGGCGTGACCAAGCTGGTGCCTCCCGGCCTCAACGCGAACCTGTACCGGACCTACCCGGACTTCACGGGCGGCTTCAACTTCGCGGCGCCGGTGGGGAAGGGTACGTACCACTCGATGCAGACCAAGTTCATCCGCCGCATGCACCGGGGGCTGCAGTTCCAGGTCAACTACACGCTGGGCGAGGCGCGCGCCAACTACGGCGATCTCCTCAGCGGCGGCGGCTTCGGTCCGGGCTTCCGCGGCTACAACCTGGCCGGTTGGGGCGGCCTCGACAACGAGTGGGGCCTCGCGTACTTCCACACCAAGCACGCGCTGATCTTCAACGGGATGTGGGAACTGCCGGGAAGGGGCGCGCTCCTGGGCGGCTGGAACGTGAGCTGGATCCTCATGGCCTACAGCGGTCAGCCGCAGACGATCGGCTGCACCGTGGCCACGTCCTCCGGGGCGGGATGCGTGGCCCTCCTCGTCGGCGATCCGTATGCGGGCAAGCACGACATCACGCAGTTCTACAACCCGGACGCGTTCCGGGACCCCACTCCCGCCACCACGATCGGGCAGACGGACCTCTCGCCGCTGGGCGGCACGCGCACGCAGGTCACGGGCCCGCCGTTCCGGCAACTGGACCTGGCCGTCGCCAAGCAGGTCCGGGTGAAGGGGACGAAAGTCGAGCTCCGTGTCGAGGCCTTCAACCTCACCAACACGCCGAGCTTCCAACTGCCGTCCCAGACGAACTTCTCGAACAAGGCGCTCTTCGGCCTGATCACCGCCACCTCCAACAACGCGCGACAGGTGCAGTTGGGCGCAAAGCTGTACTGGTAGACGGCAGGCCGTCGGCTCCTCTGAAGGGGCAGCCCACGGGGGCTGCCCCTTTTCTTTACAATTCCGGCCAGGTCCGATGAACGCGTGGAGCCTGTTGTTGGCGGCGGTGCTGGCGTCGGCGGCGGCGTCCGACTCCTCGGTCGATGCCGAGCTGGCGCGCGCGGCCGGTTACCTCGAGGCAGGGGAGCCCGCACGCGCGGTCGAAGTGATTCGCGGGGTGCTCCCTCGGCGCGACACGCCGGCGGTGCGCAACCTGCTGGGCAACGCGCTGGAAGCCGCCGGTGACCTGCTGGGGGCGGCGGAGGAGTTCCGGAAGGCCGCGCACGCGGACGCCAGCGAGGAGCACCTCTTCGACTGGGGCAACAACCTGCTGCAGCTCCGCGCGTACCCGCCGGCGACGGACGTGCTCGCGGAAGCGGTCAAGCGGTTTCCACGCTCGGCTCGCCTCCACGTCGCCCTGGGGATCGCGAGGTACTCGCGCGGCCAGTTCGAGGACGCCATCCGTGCGCTGTGCGCGGCCGCCGACCTCGAGCCGGACGACGAACGGCCGTACCTCTTTCTCGGCGAGATGTATGGCGTGTCCACGGAGCTTGCGCCCGAGGTCACGAAGCGTCTGGCGCGTTTCGTGGAGCGCCAGCCCGGCCACGCTCTCGGTCATTTCTTCTACGCGATGAGCCTGTGGAAGGGCGCCGCCGGCGGCGGCCTGCCACCCGACGTTGAGGCTCATCTGAAGAAGGCCATCGCGCTGGACCCGCGACTCGCGAAAGCACACTTCCAGCTCGGGGTGCTGTACGGCGACGAGGGCCGCTATCCGGAAGCCATCGCCGCCCTCGAGGAAGCGGTGCGCCTGGAGCCGTCGATGGCCCAGGGGCATTACCGGCTTGGCCAGGCCTATCGCCGTACGGGCCGCCAGGACCTCGCGGCCAAGGCCCTCGAGGCCTTCACGCGGCTGCAGCCGCCCTGACGGCTAGACGTCGAGGTGCTCGATCCGCCCCGTGCTGTCCCCGATCGTCTCGGGGTGGACGCCCATGCGGTCGAGCAGGGTGAGGTACAGGTTGGTGAGCGGCTGCTTCTCGTAGACCACGTGCCGTCCCGTCTTGAGGCCGCCGCCGCCCCCGCCCGCGAGCAGCACGGGCAGACCCTCGTGCGTGTGCTTGTTGCCGTCGGCGATGGCGCTGCCGTACACGACCATCGAATGATCGAGGAGCGTACCGTCTCCGTCGGCGGTCGCCTTCAGGCGCGACACGTAGGACGCGAACAGCTCCATGTGATGGACGTTGATGCGCGTGACCTTCTCGATCCACTCCGGGTTGTTCTGATGGTGGGTCAGCGGGTGATGCGGATCGGGCACGCCGATCTCGGGATAGCTCTGCAGGCTCCCCTCGCGCCCCACCATCAGGGTGGCCACGCGTGTGAGATCGGCCTGGAACGCGATGACCTGAAGCTCGTACATGAGCCTCAGGTACTCGGCAAAGGTCTCCGGGATGCCGGAAGGCTTCTCGATGGGCGGCACCACCTGGCGCGTGTCCTTCTCCGCCTGCTGGATCTGCCGCTCGATCTCCCGCACCGCGTACTGGTACTCGTCCAGCTTGCGGCGATCGGGAGGGCCCAGGCGCGCCATCAGCTCCTTGCTGCGCTCGGCCACCACGTCGAGGATCGAGGTCCGCTCCCGCGCGCGCTGGGCCCGGGTGGCGGTGTCGGGAGTGTCCGCGTCTCCGAAGAGGCGCTCGAAGGCCAGGCGCGGGTTCGTCTCGGGAGGCATGGGAGTGGTGGCGGCGCGCCAGGAGATGCTGTTGGTGTAGGCGCAACTGTAGCCGGAGTCGCAGTTGCCCACCGTGCGCGACTCCTCGCATCCCAGCTCCAGGGAGGGCAGCCGCGTCTTCGAGGCCAGGGCCTGGGCCGCGATCTGGTCGGCGGACACGCCGTTCCGGATGTCCGCGCCCGCGGTCTTCTTCGCGTGCACGCCCGTGAGGAAGCAGGCCGCGGCGCGGGCATGGTCACCCGGCCCGTCCCCCAGGTCGTTGGCGTTGTGGTGGGCGAGGCCGCTGAGCACGAGGACGTCCTGGCGGTAGGGCTCCAGCGGCTTGAGGATGCGCGTGAACGCGTAGGCGCTCCCTTCCTCCGCGGGCTTCCAGTCCGGCATGATGATGCCGTTCGGCACGTACACGAACGACAGGCGCACCGCACGCTCGCCGGAGGCCGCCCGCGCCAGCGCCGGCCGCATCGCGTCCAGCAGGGGAAGGGCCAGCGTCGCGCCCGCTCCCCGCAGGAAGGTGCGGCGCGGGAGATGCCGGCGGAAGATGGGGTTCATGAGGGTCCTCCGTCGCCTTTCCGCATCTGGAACGGAAGGCTCTGCACGATCTCCATCACCAGGACCGAGAAGCGGTAGTCACGCTCGGCCACGCGCTGCGCGATGGCCTTGATCGTACGGCGATCGTAACGCTCCAGCCCGCGGCCCAGGGCATAGGTCAGGAGCTTCTCGGTGAGCGCGCGCGTGAAGGCGTCTTTGTCCTGGCGCAGGATGGCCCTGAGCTCCTCCGGTCCGCTGAACTTCCGCCCGTCGGGCAGCGCGCCCGTCGCGTCCACCGGGAACTTCCCGTCCTCCGTCCTCCAGGCGCCCACGGCGTCGAAATTCTCGAGGCCGAAGCCCAGCGGATCCATGCGCACATGGCAGGCCGCGCACGTCGCGTTGGAGCGGTGGGCCTCCAGTTGCTGGCGCAGCGATCGGTCTACGCCCACCGTGGACTCGTCCAATCGGGGAACGCCGGCCGGCGGGGCCGGAGGCGGGGCCGCCAGCAGGTTGTCCAGCACCCATTTGCCCCGCAGGACGGGCGACGTGCGCGTCGAGTAGGACGATACGGTGAGGACGCTGCCCTCGGTGAGGACCCCGCCCCGCGGCGTCCCCGACAGGTCGACGCGGCGGAACTGCTGGCCTTTCACGCCCGGGATGCCGTAAGGCCGGGCCAGCCGCTCCTGGATCACGCTCGCCAGGAACAGCTCGCTCTCGCGCCGCATGGAGAAGCGCAGGTTGTTCTCGAAGGCGGGGAACCGCTCGCGGTCCGGAGTCACCGATTCCAGGGCCCGGAACTGCAGCCACTGGCCGCCGAACGCTTCCACCAGCGCGCGCGACCTGGGATCCTTCAGCATGCGCCGCACCTGCGCCCCCAGCACTGCGGGATCCCGCAGCGTCCCCTGGCCGGCGCAACGGAAGAGCTCCTCGTCGGGCATGCTGGCCCAGAGGAAGTAGGAGAGCCGCGAGGCCAGCGCGTAGGGGCGGAGGCGCTGGACGGGATTCCCGGGAGCGGCCGCCTGTCCCCTCTCGATCCGGAAGAGGAAGTCCGGCGAGACCAGCATCGCGCGCAGGGCCAAGGCGATCCCCTGCTCGAAGGACTCGCCGCGCTTCACGCTCGCCGCGGCCAGTCGGAGCAGCGGCTCCAGGTCCGCGGGCGTCACCGGACGCCGGTAGGCGCGACGGGCCAGGCTGGTCAGGATCGTGCGCGCGCAGGCGGGGCCGTGCCCGCCCGCGAGATGGCCGCAGGCATAGACCTTCTTCAGGCTCTCCGGCGATGGTCCCTCGGTCTGGGCGTACGGACCGATCAGCTCGATGTGCCGGACCCGGGCGTCGTTCGCGGGAGGCTTCTGGGCGAGGCGCGCCTCGTGCCGCTTGCGGGCCTCTTCCACCTTCTCGGGCGTCGCGTTCTCGGGAGGCCGGAACTCCGGGGGCGCAGGCATCGGACGTCGCGACGGGCTGGGACCCTCGTAGCTGGCCGGCAGTCCCTCGTACAGGCGCAGGACGGAGGCGGCCACCCAGTGCTCGCCCGCGGTGACCCACCGTCTGGATCTGCTCCCCGTCCAGGAACACGCCGATCTGGACGGGCTCGGAGCCCGCGGGGCGCGAGCCCGAAGGCACGATCCGGAAGAGGTACTCCGCATCCACGGGGAAGCGATGGAGGACGTGCAGCGCGTTGGGCAGGCTGAGCCCGACCTGGTCGTAGTCGAAGAGCACCGCGGGGCTGGGCTCGATCTTGGCCCCCATGGGCTGGAGGCGCGTGAGGGTCGGCTTGAGCGGATCGGGGCCGAAAAGGGCGGCGCGGGAAACCCTCTCCGCCGCCTTGAGGTACTTCTCCAGGAGCACGGGCGAGACCGACAGCACGTCGCCGATGTTGTCGAAGCCGTAACCCGAGTCGTCCTGCGGGAAGGCATCACCCGGCCGGAGGGTGACGCCCAGCAGGTCGCGCACGGTGTTGTCGTACTCGGTCCGATTGAGGCGGCGCGCCGTCACCCGGCCGGGATTGGGCGGCCGCGCGGCCTCGACCGCGTCCAGCTCCTTCTGGATCCAGCGCACCATCGATGCCGTCTCCGCGGGATCCGGCCCCGGCAACGGAGGCGGCGGCATCTGCCGCGTCTGGAGCTTCTCCACCACCTTCTCCCACACCTCGGGAGACGTGGCCAGCGAAGCGGGAAGGGGATGCGCGTCGAAATCCAGCCCCGCGTTCTTGAGGACGGCGTTGTGGCACATCCGGCAGTTGCGGACGATGAACGGCGTGGCGGCGAAGGGGGCGGCGACCGGCACGTTATCGGCAGGCAGGGCCACACCGCAGACGAGGAGGAGGGCGGGGACCAGCACGGCGCGCCGGATCCGTCCTTGCCATCTCATATCGAATGATTCTGCCCTGCGGGGAGTCAAGCCTCTCGTCTGCTGTTTTCCGTTGAAACCGCTTCCATCCGTGGGGGACTCTCCGGCCGCTCGCGCCCAGTATGCTCCCTCTCGAGAAAGGAGGACGCCATGACCTCGCGCGCCTTGATCCTGCTGGGCCTGCTGTCCGTCGTCCGGCCCGGCGTGGCCTCCGACGACTACACGCTCGGCCCCGATTCGCAGCCGCAGCCCGGGGTCCCCAAGGGACGTGTCGTAGGTCCCCTCGTTTGGAAGAGCACGGTCTTCGCAAGCACGTTCCGGCAATACTGGATCTACGTCCCCGCCCAGTACGACGCCGGCAAGCCCGCCGCCCTCATGGTCTTCCAGGACGGGCACAAGTACGTCAATACCGACGAGGAATACCGCGTCCCCGTGGTCTTCGACAACCTGATCCACAAGGGCCAGATGCCCGTCACCATCGCGCTCTTCGTCAACCCCGGGCACAACTCCGAGCAGTTCCCGGACCGCTGGCGGGAGAGCAACCGCGCGAACGAATACGATGCCCTGGGAGACCAGTACGCGCAGTTCCTGATCGAGGAGCTGATCCCGGAAATCGCCAAGACCTACAAGCTGACCGCCGACCCGGAAGGTCACGCCATCTGCGGGGCGAGCTCCGGAGGCATTTGCGCCTTCACCGCGGCCTGGGAGCGGCCGGACTACTTCCGCAAGGTCATCAGCCACATTGGCAGCTTCGTGAGCATCCGTGGAGGGCACGTCTACCCGACCCTCATCCGCCAGGCCGCCAAGCGCCCCCTGCGCGTCTTCCTCCAGGACGGCTCCAACGACCTCGACAACCGCTGGGGCAACTGGCCCCTGGCCAACCAGTCGATGGCGGCGGCGCTCAAGTTCCGCGCATACGATTACCGGTTCGAGATGGGGGACGGCGCGCATACTCACAAACACGGAGGCGCGCTTCTGCCCGATGCTCTCCGCTGGCTCTGGCGCGATTACAAATGATGTTCGGATGCGCCATCCATTGTGCTCGCCCCGACGATCGAGTTTCTCGGCTGATCGATCGCGGTTCTCCGCTTGCCCCGCTGATCTGTAGCCGGGCCGGTCGATTCTTCCCTAATGCTCCCCGCGCGGCAGCCGCAGCCGCGCCCGGCAGCCGGGGCCGGGCCGCCGGTTCTCCAGGACGAGCGAGCCGCCGTGGGCCTCCGCGATCTGGCGGCTGAGGACGAGGCCGATCCCCG
>QHVP01000678.1 GCA_003222295.1 Acidobacteriota bacterium
AGGTGGTGGAGGCGATGGAGCGCACGAGCTCGAAGACCTTCACCATCTTCGGGGACGCGCCGACCATCCGGTCGAGGCGATGGAGCGCGCGGAACTCGGCCTTCAGGAGGAGGTTCTCCTCCTGGAGCTGTTGGCTGTCGAGGGTCTTGCGGACGACGATCTTCAGCTCCTCGACGTCGAAGGGCTTCACGAGGTAGTCCTGCGCGCCCAGCTTCAGCGCGGCGACCGCGGTCTCCGTCGAGCCGTAGGCCGTCATGACGATGACCACCGTTTCCGGGGCCGCGGCCTTCAGGTGTCGCAGGATCTCGATTCCGTCTCCGTCGGGGAGCTTCACGTCCGTGATCACGAGGTGGAACGGGCCCGTGGCGAGGATACGAGCCGCGGCGGCGCGGCTCTCCGCGACTTCGACCCCGAAGCCCTCGCGCCGCAGCATGATCGCGAGCAGCTCGCGCATGGACGGCTCGTCGTCCACCACGAGGATCTTCTTCATGCGGCTCTCTTCCTCCTGCTCGCCAGGCCGGCCGCAGCCGCCGCGCTGGCCAGGGACAGCACGGCGCCAGCCGCGACCGCGGGTGGACGGTAACGCAGGTCCACGGCGTGGCGGCCCGCGGGCACGCGCACGGCGCGGAATACGCCGTTCGCCCGCACGATGGGCGCGGAGGCGCCGTCGATCCGCGCGCGCCAGCCGGGAGCGAAGGACCCGGTCACCGCGAGCCAGCCGGGCTGATTCGCCTGTGTCTCCACGGTGAGCACATCGGCCCGGGACGCGGCGACGCGCACGGAGGCTTCGAACCCCGGTGCATCGTCGTCCGCGCCGTCGGCTTCCACCAGGAGCTCGGCCGTGGGGTCCACGGCGCCCGCGGCGATCAGGTCCACGGCGGCTCCGGCGGCGACGTGGCGCGCGCGGCCCACGAGCGCGACCGCCGGTGCCGGCGCGGGAACGCGGAGCAGCCGGATGGGATCCTTGAACACCGACGAAAACTCCGCGACCTCGACCAGGCCAGGCGGAGTGCGGCGGTCCAACGCCACGACGTCGGTCACGCCGCCCATCTGCAGAAGCCGCAGCCCGATGAGGTTGTCGCGGCTCTGCTCCATCACGCTCGAGAGGCGCGCCGCCGCGAGAGGCGCCATCCCGGTGAAGTCGGCATCGTAACTGCCGCGGAAGCCCCAGCGGCTGCCGATGGGCGCCTGCAGTGACTCCTGCAATCCGAGGGCGTAGCTCCACTCCTGGTGCCAGCCGGCCGGGCCGCGCACGAGGGCCCGGTTCAGGGCCGGCAGGGAAGGCGACGCCGAGAACACGCGGTGCTCGCCGGGCTGGGCCGCGATGGCCTTGACCACGGGTGGGACTTGGGCCAGGAGCTCGCGGGGAGCCACCGGGTTCACGGGCAGACCCGCCACCGCGAGGTCGCAGAAGGCAAGGAGCCCGAGGAGCGCGGGCAGGGCGGAGTGCGCATGTTCGGCCAGGCTGCGCCAGACCGCGAGCAGCACCGCCACCGCGCACAGGCCCGCGGCGATCTCGAGCTTGGCGGCGAGCGGCTCGTACGCGGCAGTCCGCCATCCGGCCGGCGCGGACAGCGGCGCGCCCAGCGCCTCCGCATGGGCCACCAGGAAGCGCGCCAGGGCCACCGCGCCCACCGCCACGATGGTCCCCGCGACCGCCACCACGCGCGCGCGCCCCCGCTGCGCAGGCGCCCAGGGCGGCCGGGCGTGCTCGATGGCAAGACCGAGGAGGAGCGACCAGAACAGCGACGCAAGGACCATGGCCTTCACGGGATAGCGGAACATCGACAGTACGGGCAGCCGGGCGAGAAGAGGCACCAGGGGGGCGTGCTTTCCGAGGGAAGCGACCACGAGCAGACCCAGGCCGGCCAGGTACAACGTGCGGCGATCCGATCGCGGGAGGCCGCACGCCGCGACTACGACCGCCGGCACCACCCCGAGGTACAGGCTGGAGAGGAAGGGCTCGCGGGACTCGAAGAGGATAGCGCGCACGGCGTTGCTCAGGGGCAGGTCGGCGAAGGCCCGCGGCACGACCAGCTCGGCGAGGCCCCAGGGGTGCACGGACCAGAAGAGGTTGGTGCCCGGCGGCATGGACTGCCGTGTGGTCCCGCGAAAGACGTCGAGGGTGGGCACCCACTGCGCGGCGGAGAGGCCGAGGGCGAGCAGCACCGCCGTGGCGAGCAGGCCGGCCATGGGGCGCAATGAGGCGGCGTCCGCACGGCGCCGCCACGCCTCCATGACCAGGCGCAGCGCAGCCGCGGCGGCGGTCAACACGGCCATGTCCCCGGAACCGGCGAATACCTGCCCCGCCGCGAAGGCCGCCAGGACGATGGCCCGCCGGCGACTCGGCGCCTGAAGGAACCTCTCCAGGCCGAGCAGGACCCAGGGCATCCAGGCCGCGCCCATGAAGTGGTGGTGCACGCTGACCGCGGACAGGAACGGGCCGCTGGCGACCCAAGTCGCGGCGGCCACCATCGCGGACACGGGCGATAGGCCGGAGGCCCGCGCGAGCAGGAAAGTGCCGACGGCGGCGGCCCACGCGTGGCCGAGCACCAGCACCTTGTACACCGTGGGCGGCAGGAGGAGGAAGTTGAGCCAGGTCGGCGGGTAGAGTACCTGCTGGGACGGGTCGGCGAGGAGGGGCAGGCCAAATCCCTCGTACGGGTCCCACAGCGGCGGCGCACCCTCCGCCACGACGCGGACCAGCGTTTCCACCTGGGGCTGCCAGTAGGCATGGATGTCGCGCTGGAAGAAGACGCCACCGGCCAGGGCGGGGGCGAACAGGATCGCGGGCACCAGGGCGAGGGCGAGGACCGCCGCCTGATCGGACCGGCCGCCCGTCACGTCGCGGTCACGCCGGCACCGGGGTAGCGAGGAGCGGGATCCGCACCTCCACGTCGGTGCCTTGACCCGGCGTGCTGCGCACGGCGATGTCGCCCCCGTGGTCACGGACGATCTGGTAGACGATGGCGAGGCCGAGCCCCGTCCCCATCGGCGTGCCGGACTGGAAGGGCTCGAACACGCGCCGCTGCTCCTCGCGGCCGATCCCGCGTCCCTGGTCGCGGCAGGAGAGCACCAGCGTGTCCCCGTCCATGAAGACGCGGACCTTCAGGATGCCGCCGCGCGGCATGGCCTCGAGCGCGTTGCGGGTCAGGTTCCAGAAGACCTGGGTGATCTGGTCGGGATCGGCCAGGCAGACGTGGGAACCGGTGTCCATCTCGAAATCGACGGTGTGCGTCGGGCCCACTTCCGGACCGTTGCGCAGGAGCGTGACCGCCTCGCTCACCAGCCGTCCGACGTCCACCGGC
>QHVP01000149.1 GCA_003222295.1 Acidobacteriota bacterium
GGCGTCCGTGGCTGTGTCTCAGTCGCTGCGCCCTTCCCGCCATAGAGTCAACCGCTGCTCGATGGCCGGTCGCACACGGGCTCTCGCCTCGATCGGCTCCAGACCCTCGGCGAGGAGCCGGTCGTACTCCGTGAACTCGTGTCGCACGTGGGCCCGTACCGCGAGGGTGACCGCCTCTTCATCGAGCGCCTTGGCCTGGGCCGATCGTCCGACGCGCCCGCTGTATTTCTCGCAGGCTCGGGCCGCGATCACCTCGGCCGCCTGGAGCGGCGCGCCTGGGAACAGGGCGAGGAGCTTGGCCGTGAAGGCCGCGACGTACTTCTGCTCCGCGACCGCGTCGCGGAGCCGCCGCTGCTGACGCTGGGTTTCGCGCCGCGCCTCGTCCTTCGCGTTTTCGCTCTCGGCCTCCTCGATGGCGGTTTCCTCCACCAGCACTCCCTGCCGCTCGTTGCGCTTTCGGGCGCGGGAGAACTTGACGACGACCGCGGAAGGGGAGGAACGAGCCAGCGCGCGGCGGGTGAGGGCCGCGTCGCCGGACGGAAGGAACTCCAGCCCGGCGAGGCTCGCGCACTCGAGGCACCGGATACCTTGTGCGCGGTCGATGACGATGAGCTTCCCGCGGCCCAGGCCGGCGCCGCACGAATTGCACTTCGCGTCCTTGTGGCTGATCCAGACGACGGGCCGGGCTCGCCGCGCATCGCGGCTCAAGCTTACGCCGAGCCCATGAGTGCTTCCCCTGGTGAGGTGGCGCACTATTGTTCCTGCCCCCGGCTCAGGCGCCGCGCGAGGCAAAGTGGCGCCGATCACCCGGCATCGTGAGAGCCGGGCGGCACCTATATCAGGAGGCCGGGTGGCGGCCTCCTTAAGAGCGTATGTCCGCCCTGATGGCGCCGTCGTCGATGGCTCCGCTCGCCCGCGGTCACGCGCGCATCGCGGGCGGTACTCCGTGTGGCATGTTCGTCGAACGCGTGCGCCGGCCCGGCACCATATGGAACCTCAGCATCGTCGGCGTCTACGTGGTGCTGGCGGAGCCGCTGCCTCCGGTGGACACCCGCGTCCTGATGACGTTCTCCCTGCCCGGCGAGCGCCCGCTCATCGCGTGTCTCGGTCGTGTCCGATGGCTGAACGCGCCCTCCATCTTCAAGGGGTGCGGCAGCGCGAAGCCGAGCCTTCCGCCGGGCTGCGGCGTGGAATTCGTGGAGCTGGACGAGGTGTCGCGCCGGCGCATAGCCGCCCTCATCCCCCGGTGAGGGCGGCGTCATGCCGCTCCGGCCGCGGACCTCGCCTCAGCGAATCGCCAAGACCATCACGACAGAGGTGGCCATGACCGCGAGGTCCGGCCGCGAAAGATCCCGGTGTGATGGCGAGGGATTCGCTGGTCGCGCTGCCGACGATGTCGCTCAGCCCGGCAAAGCCGTGGACGCTTTCGCACACGGGCAGCGCCGCCGATTCCCCTCCGCTGGAGAAGGCCTCGCCGAACACGACCATGACGCGCAAACGGGAGACAGGATGTCTCACGCCCCGCGCTGAAGTGGTGGTGTGGGCTTCCCAGAACCGCGGCCGGCTGCGGATGTCGCCGTCCGGGAACGACTTGCTCAGTGCGCGGAGGTGCGGTCCAGGACGACCACTCCGCCCTTCATGACCCAGCGCACGCCGTGGATGACGGCATCGATGTCGGCCATCGGGTCGCCTTCGACGGCCACGAGATCGGCGTGGGCGCCGGGCGTGACCGTGCCCAGCGACCCCTCCTGTCCCAGGAGGGCCGCGGCGTTCGACGTCGCCGTGCGCACGGCCTGCTCCGGGGTCATCCCCGCCTTGACGAACCAGCCCAGCTCCCGCGTGTTCTCGCCGAACATCGTGAAGATCGCATCCGAGCCCATGGCGATGCGCACGCCGGCCTTGACCGCGCGCCGGGTCGTCTCCAGGTTGCGGCGGATGAAGTCCTCCAGCCGTTCGCGGTGGCCGGGGGCATACCCGAAGCGGTCGCCGTTCTCCGCGTAATACCGGTTGTGGTCGATGGTCGGTACGTAGAAGGTGCCCCGCCGGACCATCTCCGCGATGGTGGCGTCGTCCATGTCCGTCGCGTGCTCGACGGAGTCGGCGCCCGCCCGCACCGCGTCGCGCGCCCCGGAAGGGCCGTAGGAGTGGACGGCGATGCGCTTGCCGAGCGCGTGCGTCGCGTCCACGGCCGCCTTCATCTCTTCGTAGGTGAAGGTCTGCTGTCCGGAGACGTCCTGGCCGCTGCCCGTCGAGCCGAACACCTTGACCCAGTCCGCTCCCGTCCACGGTGCCGGGAGTGGCGGCAAGCCCGGTCCGCGGACGCGCGATGTGCAGGCCGTAGCCCACCACGAACATGCGCGGGCCCATCACCGCGCCCGCCGCGATGAGGTCGCGCAGGGCGACGTCCATGTACTCGGCGGCGTTCATGTCGCGCACGGTCGTGACGCCCGCTTCCAGCGTCTTCCGCGCGGCCTCCTGAACCAGCATCATGTTGACGGCGGACGCGCGAGCGCTCCCCGGCGCCGGTCCGTAGGTCAGGTGCGTGTGCACGTCGTTGAGGCCGGGCAGCCCCGTGTAGCGGGAGAGGTCGACTACCCGCATCCCCTCCGCGGGCGCGTCGGTGCCTACGCTCTGGATGCGGTCTCCGTCCACGACCACGACCGCGTTCTTCAGGACGCGGCCGCTCCCGTCCCAGAGCGCGCCGAAGCGGACGGCAACGGGGACGGAGAGGGCGAGTCGCGGCACCGCGAGGCTCATGGTCAGGGCCAGGATCGTGACGGATCGGCTCAAGAGGCGTGTAGTGTAGGGCGGAATGGCCGCTCCCGCCGCCGTGGCCGCGCGCGAGTCGTCGCTCGTCCGGGCCATCGGCCTCATCGGGCTCGCCGCCGGCATCGTGAACGTGACCATCGGGGGCGGGATCTTCCGCCTGCCCGCCGACGTCGCGCGCGCGCTCGGCCCGGCGGCTCCGCTGGCCTACCTCGTCTGCGCCGTCGCGATGGGCCTCATCGTCCTGTGCTTCGCGCAGGCGGGCAGCCGCGTCGATCTGACCGGTGGACCCTACATCTACGTCGAGACTGCATTCGGCCCCTTCGTCGGCTTCCTGGCCGGAGTCGTGTTCTGGATCGAGTGCTCATTCGCCACCGCCGCCCTGGCCACGGTATTCGCCGCCAACGCCGGGCAGCTCGCGCCCCTGGCGGGCGGCCGCCTGGGATCGGCGGTGTTCCTCGTCGCCCTCTTCATCGCGCTCAGCGCCCTCCACGTCTTCGGGGTGAAGGAAGGGACCCGGTTCAACACCGCCGCCACCGCCGTGAAGATGGTTCCCCTGCTCGTTCTCCTCGCGGCGGGACCGTTCTTCATCGATCCCGCGCGTCTTCGCTGGACCGACCTGCCGCCGGCGGCCGCCGTCTCACGCACGTCGATCCTGCTCGTGTTCGCCTTTGCCGGGATCGAGATGGCCCTCGCCCCCAGCGGCGAGGTTCGCGACGTGGCGCGCACCGTCCCCCGCGCGATCTTCCTGGCCATGGCGACGGTGACGTTGATGTACGTCGGCCTGCAGCTCGTGGCCCAGGGCGTCCTCGGCGCCGACCTCGCCTCCTCGGGCACGCCACTGGCCGACGTCGGCGGCCGGATGTTCGGCCCTCCCGGGCGGTCCGTCATCCTCGTCGGGGCCGCGATCTCGATGCTGGGTTGCCTCAGCGGCCACGTCCTGGCCGTGCCGCGGGCCTTGTTCGCCTTCGCCCGCGACGGCTTCCTGCCGCGCGCCGTGGCCGCGGTCCATCCTCGGTTCCGCACGCCGTACGTGGCCATCGCGACCCAGTCCACGATCGCCTGTGCACTCGCCATCACGAGCACCTTCGAGCGGCTGGCCATCCTGGCCACGGCCAGTGCGCTCTGCCTGTACGGCGCGTGCTGCCTGGCCGCCTGGCAGCTCCGCCGGCGGGACGTGCGCGCGGGCGGCGTACCCTTCCAGGTTCCCGGCGGAGGCGTCGCTCCGTGGGCGGCGCTCGTCGCCATCGCCTGGATGCTGACCAGCGTGACCGCGCGGGAATGGGCCGCGCTCGCTGGCGCCCTCGCGCTGGCCGTCGTGGCCTACGTCCTCACCGCGAGAGCGCGCGCGGCCAGACGCACGGCCGCGGGCGTATCGGTGGCCTGATCACGCGCGGCCCCGCCGCCGGCCCGATGCGGTTACGCTGGCGAGAGGGCCCCACCGGACCGAATGCGGAGGGCTGATGAGATCGAACCGAAGGCCGGCCGCTCACGTGGTCCTCGGGCTGGAGAGGCTCCTGGGCGAGCGGCTCTCTCTGCTGGGTGAGGCGCGGGTCGGCCTCGTCTGCAACCAGGCGACCGTCGACCATTCTCTGCGGCACGCCGCCGACCTCGTGCACGCGCACCCGAAGGTCCGGCTGACCACCTTGTTCGGGCCGCAGCACGGCATCCGCGGCGACGTGCAGGACAACATGATCGAGACCGCGCACGGCAGGGACAGGCAGACCGGCCTGCCCGTGTACTCGCTCTACAGCGAGACGCGCGAGCCCACCGCGCGCATGCTCCAGGACGTCGACGTCATCGTGGTGGACCTCCAGGACGTGGGCTGCCGCATCTACACGTTCGTGTACACGATGGCGAACTGCATGCGCGCGGCGCGCGCGCTGGGCAAGCGGGTGATCGTGTGCGACCGCCCCAACCCGATTGGCGGGGAAGCCGTGGCCGGCAACGTCCTCGATCCCGCCTTCGCGTCCTTCGTGGGTCTCTTCCCGATCCCGACCAGACACGGGATGACCTCCGGCGAGCTGGCGCGCCTCTTCAACGAGGCCCACGGCATCGGCTGTGCGCTCGAGGTCGTGACCATGGAAGGGTGGTCGCGCGCGATGTGGATGGACGAGACGGACGCGCCCTGGGTCATGCCCTCGCCGAACATGCCGACCCTCGACGCCGCGACCGTGTTCCCGGGCACCGTTCACCTCGAGGGCACGCAGATGTCGGAAGGACGCGGCACCACCCGGCCCTTCGAGCTCGTGGGCGCGCCCTACATCGACGCCGAGGACTACGGCCGGCGCTTGAACGCCCTGGGACTCCCCGGCGTCTGCTTCCGTCCCACCGTGTTCCAGCCGACCTTCCAGAAGCACGCGGGACAGAGCTGCGGCGGGGTGCAGATCCACGTCCTCGACCGCGAGGCCTTCGAGCCGGTCCGGGCGGGACTGGCGGTGGTGAAGGTCGCCTACGACCTGTACCCCCGCGAGTTCAAGTGGAAGCAGCCGCCCTACGAGTACGTCTTCGACAAGAACCCCTTCGACGTGATCTCGGGGACGGGCGCGCTGCGGCAGGCGATCGAGAGCGGCCGGAGCCTGGAGGAGATGGAGAAGGACTGGCGGGCGGGCCTGGACGCGTTTCGCGCCCAGCGGGAGAAGCATTTGCTTTATTAAGTCAGGGGGGGCGCTCACGGGCTTATTAAGTCAGGGGGGGCGCTACGCGCGCCGCCGTGCTCTGCGGTCGGCTTGCCCCTTGCCCCGCGAATTGACTTTGGGGAGGGGGGGTTCCGAGAATGGGTCGAGTTCCCCTATGCCCTCTCCCGATCCTGCCATCCGCGACACGGCCGAGCGACTGGCCGCTATCGCGCGTGGTGCGTATGAGCGCGGCTGGACGCTCGGCACGAGCGGCAACTTCAGCGCCGTGGTGGGCACGGAGCCCCTGCAGCTCCTCATCACCCCCAGCGGCGCGGACAAAGGCACGGTCACCGGCGACCAGATGGTCACGATCGACGCGCAGGGGCGGCCGGCGGACGGCGCCGGGCGGCCGTCCGCGGAAACGAGCCTTCATCTCGCGATCGTGCGCGCGCGGGGCGCGCGCGCGGTCTCCCACACGCATTCGGTGTGGAGCACGCTCCTCTCCGACGCTTCGGCCCCGGCGGGCGGGCTCGCCATCGAAGGCTACGAGATGCTCAAGGGCCTCCGCGGCGTGACCACGCACGCGCATCGCGAGTGGCTGCCGGTCATCGAGAACACCCAGGACTGGGCCGCGGAAGCGCCGCGCGTGGAGTCGCTGCTGCGCGAGCAGACGCACGTCCACGGCCTGCTCATCCGCCGGCATGGCCTCTACACGTGGGGCAGCGACCTCGACGAGCTCAAGCGCCATCTGGAGGTGCTGGAGTTCCTGCTGGAGGTCGTGGGGCGCCGCCGGGACGGACACGGAGGACAGACATGGCCGTCGTGAGATTTCCGGACGAGGGACGTACGGTCACGGACGAGGCCGCGGTGCGGGAGGCGCTGGCGGGCGTCGGCATCGACTACGAGCGGTGGCGGCCGTCGCACCCCATCCCGGACGGTGCGCCCGCGGAGGCGGTCCTGGCCGCCTACGCGACGGAGATCGACCGCCTCAAGAGGGCGGGCGGGTACGTGACCGCCGACGTCATCGACGTCTCGCCGCAGACGCCGAACCTGGACACGATGCTGGCGAAGTTCCGCCGCGAGCACTGGCACGACGAGGACGAGGTCCGCTTCATCCTGCGCGGCCGCGGCGTCTTCCACATCCACCCCCGGGACGCGCCGGTGATGGCGATCGAAGTCGTCCCCGGAGACCTCATCCGCGTCCCGCGCGGCACCCATCACTGGTTCGACCTCTGCTCGGAGCGCGACATCCGCGCCATCCGCCTCTTCCAGGACACCTCCGGATGGACGCCGCGCTACACGGACACCGGCGTGGACGCCCGCTACGAGCCGGTCTGCCTGGGGCCGTCGTACATACCCGTGCGGGCTTGATCGACCGGCCGGGGATCCGCGTCCTTCTGCTCGACGTCGAGGGCACCACGACCGCCGTCTCCTTCGTTTACGACGTGCTGTTCCCCTTCGCGCGTGCGCACCTGCGGGAGTTCCTGCAGGCGTCGGCCGACGACCGAGCGGTCCGCGGCGACGTCGCCGCCTTGCGGGCGGAGCGGCGCGTCGAAGCCGACCCCGGCGCGCCCGAGTGGCCCGAGGGGACGGTGGCCGAGAGCGCGGCCTCCGCCGCCGCCTACGCGGAGTGGCTCATGGGCCGGGACCGCAAGTCCACGGCGCTCAAATCGCTGCAGGGCCGGATCTGGAAGGGCGGGTACCGGTCGGGCGCGCTCAAGTCGCACGTGTATCCCGACGTGCGGCCCGCGCTCGAGCGCTGCCGGGCGCAGCGCCGGTCCGTCGCCATCTTCTCTTCCGGGAGCGTGCTCGCCCAGCGCCTGCTGTTCGAGCACACCGCGGAAGGGGACCTCACGCCGCTCATCCACGCCTACTTCGACACGACCACGGGGCGCAAACAGGCGGCCTCGAGCTATCGACGGATTGCGGAAGCGCTGCGCGTGGCGCCCGGGGCCATGCTGTTCGTCTCCGACGTGCCTGCGGAGCTCGACGCCGCGCGCACGGCTGGCCTGGGCACGGCCCTTTGCGTGCGCGAGGGCGCGGCGCCCGCGGCCGACCATCCGGTGGTGCGCAGCTTCGACGAGCTCTGAGGCGATTCAGGCCAGCCGTTGCACGACGCCGATGACGCGGTAGGCCCAGAGGGTGCGGCAGACCTCGTAGTGGGAGAGGGTGGAGCTCTTGCAGATGGTGCCGACGTCCTGCTCCACGTCGAGGCCGGTCAGGATGGACAGCTTCTCCAGCGAGAGGGTCATCTCGCTCAGCACCTTCTCATAGCCGCGCGCGCGCAGGTAGCGCGTCTCCATCGAGCCCACGGCGCGCTCGATGCGGCTCCACGAGTCGATCCGTCGAATGCCCTCCAGGATCGCGTCGGGCGTGCTGAGCTTCAACATGATCGGCTCCGGTGAGCCGCCGCCGTCGGTGAAGTGGTAGAGGCCCTCCGTCCACTGGAACGCGCTGTAGATGATCTCCTGCGTGTGGTCCATGACCACCTTGACCAGCTCGCGCGCATCCAGCGCGCCCTGCTCGACGAGTATGGTGCCGAGCCGGATGCCCTTGCGCATGGCCCGGCTCGCCTCCACGTACTGATGGAGCGTGATGCGGCCGCGCCGCAGCAGCAGCTCACCCAGCCGGTCGTCGCGAGCGGACGAGAACGCGAAGACGAGGCGGCCGTCCTGTACGCGCACGCTCTTCTCGACCCCCATGTGGTTCAAGGTGAGCAGGCCGTTCCAGTGCCGCGAGTAGACCTCGCGCACGAGGTCGGCGAACTCGTGGTCGGCGAGCCGGCCCGTCGGCCAGGTGATCGGGGTGTCGGGAACGAGGGGAACGCCCGGAACGACCGCGCCCGCCGCCGGGGCAGGAGCGACGGCGGGCACCGGAGCGACCGTGGGCACCGGAGCGGCGGCCGCGGCGGGAGCCTTGGCGGGCGGGCGCGCCTTCGAAGGCAGCGGC
>QHVP01000140.1 GCA_003222295.1 Acidobacteriota bacterium
GTCCGGTGCCGGTGGCAGTGGTCACGTCCGCGAACGAGCGGCCCTCGCGGTTGCGGAACATCACGTTGGGCACGAGCGCGGCATAGGAGGGCGCGCCCGTGCCGAG
This sequence comes from Acidobacteriota bacterium, assembly GCA_003222295.1. Classification (GTDB taxonomy): domain Bacteria; phylum Acidobacteriota; class Vicinamibacteria; order Fen-336; family Fen-336; genus AA29. The sequence goes on from QHVP01000140.1 coordinate 107, forward strand.
ATAGAAGTCCAGGAAGCCGTCGTTGTCGAGGTCGCCGAAGTTCGCGCCCATGGTCGGGACCACGCGCTCGAGGCCCACCGCCCGCGTCACGTCCTCGAACCCGCTTCCCGTGTTGCGGTAGAGCTTCATGCTCTCGGCCTGGGCGGGCAGGCCCAGGTAGAAGCGCGCCATCTCCGTGACCGACGGCATGAAGCTGGCCACGAAGAGGTCGAGCCGGCCGTCGTTGTCGTAGTCCCAGAACCAGGTGGGGAAGCTCATGATCGGCCTTTGCACGCCGAGCTCGCGCCCGCGCTCGCGGAAGGTGCCGTCGCCCTGGTTGTGGTAGAGGAAGTTCTCGCCCCCGAAGTTCGACACGTACAGGTCCGGCCGGCCGTCGCCGTCGTAATCGCCCCAGGCCGCGCCCTTGGTGAAGGCCTTGGCGTCGACGCCGGCCGCGTGGGCGACGTCCTCGAAGGTGCCGTCCCCACGGTTGCGGAAGAGCGCGGACGGGCTCTCCTCGTGGCCGACGAAGAGGTCGAGCCAGCCGTCGTTGTCGTAATCGGCCCAGACCGCGGAATGGGTGCGATGGACGGCGCGGCTGAGGCCCGCCTTCGCGGTGACGTCGGTGAACGTCCCGTCGCCGTTGTTGCGGAGCAGGGAGTTGCGCATCGGGAACTCCCAGCCGCCGCGCATCACGAAGAGGTCGAGCCAGCCGTCGTTGTCGTAGTCGGTCTGCACGATGTTGATGCCGCCGATCTGGCCGCCCAGGCCGGCCGCCGCCGTGCGGTCCTCGAACGTCCCGTCGCCGCGGCTATGGTAGTAGCGCAGCGGCGCACAGGCGTCGACGCTCGAGACCACGACGTCGAAGAGCCCGTCGTTGTCGAAGTCGTCGACCACGACACCGCCTGCCCGCCCGGGCGCGTCGAGGCCCATCGCTCCCGCCGCGTCCGCGAAGGAGCCGGGATCGTCCGCGGATTCGAGCGCGGCCGGCGGCACCCGCAGGTCGCCGGGCACGTCCTTCGGATAGCGGCCGAGCGTCATGTAGGCGACGTTGAGGAGCCAGCGCACCTCGAGGTCGCCGGGATTGCGGAGGAGGTGCTTGCGGAAGTACTCGACGGCGGCCGCGGATCCGGAGGGCTGGTCGTGCTGGCCGGGCCCGCGAACGGGGAAGATGCAGCGCGCGGCGTTGTGGTCGTGCACGCAGTTCTCGAGCTCGCCGCGCCGGAGCTGCAGGACGCCGAGCGCGGCCTCGAGAAACGCGCGCGCGGCCACGAACGCCGGCTCCGCGGGCGGATCCTTGGAAACGATGCCGTACGCCGCCTCCATCTCCGCGATGGCGCGGTCCATCCGGCCGTCGTAGGCGAAGAGCTGGCCGAGCTCCTGATGGGCGTGGGCGATGGCCGAGAGGTCCCGGCGGCCGGGCGGCGCCGCCTCCAGCCCCGCGAGGTCGCGCTCGGTCGCGGAGAGGGCCGCCGCCCCCGCCTCCTTGCGCGCGTCGCAGATCTGCTGGAGGTCCGCGCCCGGAGGCGGGATGTCGAGGAAGCGCGCGACCTCCGCGCGGCCCGAGACCTCCATCACGATCTGGTAGTCACCCGCGCCCGGCGGGCGCCGGTTCCAGTCGCGCTCGTCGGGGACGCCCTCCGCGGCGGGCCGGCCCTGGCCGCGCGCCGTCGCCACCACGACGAGGACGCCCGCCGCCGCCGCACAGGTCCGCTTCAAGCGCATGAAGAAGGGATTCTAGCCGCCGCGCCCGGCCTATAATCGGACGGATTGAAGGCCGCCCTCCCTGTCACCGCCGCGGCCTGCGCCGTCACCCTCGCGGTCACGCTGGCGCGAACGGAGCCTGCTCCGCAAGCCCCAGCCGCCCCTTCCCCGTCCGCGGACGAGAAGGTCGTGCGCCAGGCCTGCACCGGCTGCCACGCCCTGCCTCCGCCCGACATCATGCCGCGTGAGGCCTGGACGCCGAAGATCTACGAGATGGCCGGCCTCATCATGGCCGGCATCGGGGCGCCCGAGAGCGTCAAGCCCACGCTCTCCCCCGACTTCGACATCGACGCCGTGGAGCGCTACTACATGTCGCGGGCGCCGGTGGCCCTGGCCACCCCGGAGCCGTGGCCGCCGGTGGGCGAAGGCTCGCCGCGATTCCTGCGGCACGCGATGAAGCTTCCCGCCGGCCCGGCCCCCGCCATCGCGAACGTGCGCTTCCTCGATCTCGACGGCAAAGGCGAGCTGACGATCGTGGCCGAGGACATGGTCCGCGGCGTGGTGCTGACCGGATCGCCGCTGGCGCCCGAGCGCGGCTTCTCCGTCGTCGAGCACGTGGCCGCGCCCTGCCACGCCGCGGTGGTCGACCTCGATCACGACGGCCGCCCGGACCTGCTGATCGCCGATCTCGGCGACGTGCCGCCCGAGGACCACCTCAAGGCCAGCGTCGTGTGGCTGCAGCGTCTGGCCGGGGGCGGCTACCGCAAGCACGTGCTGGCCTCCGGCCTGCCCCGGGTGGCGGACGTGGAGGCGATCGACGCGGACGGCGATGGCGACCTCGACCTCGTGGTGGCCGCGTTCGGCTGGCGTCGGGTGGGGTCGCTCCTGCTGCTCGAGAACCGCACGCGCGACTGGTCGAACCCGGTGTTCGTGCCGCGCGTCCTGGACGCGCGCACGGGCGCCATCGACGTCCCGGTGGTGGACCTCGACCACGACGGCCGGCCCGACGTGGTCACCGTGTTCTCGCAGCACTACGAGACGGTGGCGGCCTTCCTGAACAAGGGCGGAGGCGGTTTCCGCATGGAGACGATCTATGCCGCGCCCCATCCCGCCTGGGGCTCGTCCTGGGTGGACGTGGCCGACCTCGACGGCGACGGCGACCTCGACGTGATCCTGAGCCACGGCGACATGCTCGACGACTTCATGCTCAAGCCGTACCACGGCATCCAGTGGCTGGAGAACCGCGGTGGCTTTCCGTTCGTCGAGCACACGCTGGCCGCCCTGAGCGGCGTGCACGGCGCGAAGGCGGTCGACCTCGACCGCGACGGAGACCTCGACGTCGTGGCCGTCGCCTACGTCCCACCCCCGCGCCTCGCCGCGACCGCCCCGCCGCCGCTGCCTTCGCTGGTCTGGCTGGAGCAGGTCGCTCGCGGACGTTTCGAGCGGCACACCCTCGAGGTCGGGCGGCGGCATGTCTCGTTCGACTTCGGCACGGAGACGGAGACCGGGGTCGAGGTCTGGGAGAACCTCACGATCAAGAAGTGAGCGGCTCGCCTCAGCGCGGGGCCGCCCCCCCGCGGAGGCGAAGCGGCTCCGCGTCCTCCTGCACCTCCCCGGTGGCCCTGTCCTCCACCTGAAGCCGCAGCTCGTAGTCGCCTTCGGCCAGACCGTCGAGAGGGAAGCTGAGGAAGCGGATGAACCGGCCGTCCAGGGTGGGCTCGATGGAACGGCGCGGCTCACGGCGGACGACTTCGCCGTCTCGCCCGCGCAATTCCACCGCCGCCTCCAGCGCCGATCGGCCACCCGGCGCCGCCGCCCCGAACACCTCGAAGTGGCAATAGAGCAGTCCCGAGGCCTCGAACTCGCGCCGAGCGACGAGGACGGGCCGCGGGGGCAGGCCGTCCCGCGGGCGCCACGTGCGCGGGGTCAGGATCGGTGTGGAGACGCGCAAGCCGGTCGCGGGCGGCACCACGAAGCGCGCGGTCACGGCGCCGAGACGTCCGAGGAACTCGTCCCGCACGATCACGCGCGCCTGGACCACTCCCGGCGGCAGGTCGAACTCGCGGTTCACCGCCAACCACCCTTGCCAGGTGCCGGCCCCGCCCGCGTCCACCTCGATACGCTGATTCACGCGGCGGACCTGGCCCGTGTCGCGATGCATGACCGCGATGCTCAGGCTCAGCGACGTCCGCGGGCGCTCTTCGCCGCCGAGGTTCGAAAGCGCGCCGGTGTCGACTTCGACGGTGAGGACGGTACGCAGGGTCTTCCCCGGCCGTTCTTCGAAGACGTAGGCCATGGCGCGCAAGGGGATGGCCGCCGCGTCATGGGGGCCCGCGAGGGCCCGGGCCATGTCCGCGGGCAGCGGCGGCTCCGCGATGGCGGGTGCGGCTTTCGACGAGCCTCGACGCTGTGCCCCCGACGCGATCCGCGCTTCGTCCGCGGCCAGGATCTCGGCCGTGGTCCGCAGCGTGTATCCCTTGCGCGCGCGCACGGTGAGGCCGGGCCGCTTCACCTCGACCTTCAGCTTGCGCCAGTCGCGCGGGCCCTTGCCCGGGGGCGGCGTGTAGCCCAGGAGGTAATAGACGCGCGACTCGTCGCCGACGCGGACGGCGCTGCCGCCGATGTCGTTGGTGTCGCGTATGGCAAGGCCCCCCGTCTCCTCCGCCAGCTCCACGCTCCCCGCGGCCGCGAAATCCACCTGCTCCATCTGCATGAGGCCGAGCTCGGCCGTGTTGGGCGCGCCGGCGCTGTCGGCGCCGCTCAGCCCGGCGACGAGGCCGCGGACGTCGAGCGCATAGATGGCGATGTTCGCCTCGCGGCAACGGCCAGCGACTTCGCCCGCGACGTCGAGATCGGGATCGTTGAGGAACCCTTCCGTCAGGAGGAGCAGCGATTTCCGCCCGCGGACGCCCGACAGGGCGAACACGGCGCGATCCACGCTCTGGACCATGCTGCGGCACGCCGGCACGGGCGTCCCCGGGAACGGCGGATCGGGCGGAAGGCAGACGCGGCGCTGGTAGTAGCGATCGACGACGCGTTGCGTCATTTCCACGCCGGGCACGGACGCCGACGGCTGACCTGGGTCACTGGGAGGTAGGGCCGGCATCCCCGTGCTCCCGACGTCGCCACCGTGGGCGTCGAAGCGTACGATCCGATACGCCTCCCATTCGCTGATGGCGTCGCTCGCGTTGTCCAGGAGACTCCGGCCCCGCACGCGCGCGGCGAGGGCGAGGACGTCCTCGCGACCTTCCGGCATGTGCGCCGTCCACCACGTGCTGCCGCTGGTGGTGGCGAAAATCAGCTCGTCGCCGTCCCTCAGGCCCTCGGAGAGGAACCGCGCCAGCGCGGCCCGGACCGTTTCCGCGCGCGCGGGAGCAAGGCCGACGTCGTCCACGAGCAGGACGAAGGAGGAGGCGGCGCCCGGCGCCTTGCGCACGTTGGTGGCGACGGGGTCGGGAAGCCGCGGGACCTCTCTCGCGCGGGCGGGGCCGCGGAGGTCGAAGGCCTCGAAGGTCGCGATCGCCTGCGGCTTGCCGTCTTCGCTCACCGCGAAGTCTTCCCGCGTGAGTCCGGACACCGGGCGGCCATCGCGGTCGACGACGACGGCGTCCACCGTGATCAGCTCGACGACAGCGGGGAACGCCGGCACCGCCGGCGGCGTCTCCTGCCCCCGCGTGAAGGACGCGCCCATCAGCACCGCCATCAGCACGCCCAGGCGCACGAGACGTCCTCCTCGCGTCCGCCAGATGAGGCCGAGTTGTACTACGGATCGGGAGACGGCGTTACGATGCTGCCCCATGCG
>QHVP01000014.1 GCA_003222295.1 Acidobacteriota bacterium
CCTCGCCCTCGGTCTCCTCGCCGGGCTCGCCTGCACGCTGATCGCCGACTTCCTCGACGGCTCGGTCAAGAATATCCGCCAGCTCGAATCGTTGCTGCCCCATCCCGTCCTCGTGACGCTTCCTCATTCGAAAGCCCGCCGAGTCCGGCACGCCAAGCGGCCCGCGCTGCCATCGACGGCCTGAGCCTGTGAGCGACGTCTCGCTCCGCGACCGGAAAAGTCCGGCGGACAAGGTCATGGTCGTCGGTCGGGGCGCGCGCTGAGCGTGGCCGCCGGCACCCAGACTATCGCGATCTCGGCGGGCGCCGCCCCGGCCCCCGCCCCGCCGCAGGCCCGGCGCCGCGACCCCTCCGGCTTGCGGATCGCGCTGGCCTTCGTCGCCATCCTGGGGGCGGCTCGCCTCATCGACGTCTCCGAGGACGGCCCGGCCATGCTGTTGTTCGGCATGGGTTACACCGCCGCCGTGGCCTCCGTGGCGGTGCTACGGCCGCGGTGGTTTCCTCTCCTGGCCGCCAGCTACCTGCCTTTCAGCCGCGCCTACTCGGTGGGCCTCGTCGGCATCCCGGGCGCGAACATGATCAACCTGCTCATCCTGCTCGGGTTGGTGGCCACCATCGCCGCCCGCTCCACCCGGCGCGCGCGCGTCCACCTCGGATCCACGGTCCGACTGGTCGTCGTCTACATCGCCGTCGGCGTTCTCAGCGTGTACCCGAGCCTCACCTCGGGAGCGTTCGGGATGGGCGAGATCATTCAGCTCTACCGGTCCTGGGTCGCTCCCGTCCTGTTCTTCCTCTTCGTGGTGGCCATCGTGCGCGACCGCCAGGACGTTGCGGACATCGTCGAGGTCATGGCCTTCGCCGCCACGATCGTCGCCGCCCTCACCTGGATGGAAGGCCTCGGCCGCCAGGGGCGCGGCACCATCGACGCCTCCCGCGTCTCCGGCCTCATGCGGCAAGCGAACTCGATGGGCGCCTTCCTCGTCTACTACGGCGTTCCGCTGCTGGCCCTCGCCCTGACCAGCAAGTCGTGGCGCCGCCGGGCCCTGTACCTCGCGGGATTCCTGGTCACGGCCCGGGCCGTGCTGTTCACCTTCTCACGCGGGGCCTACCTCAGCCTCGCGGCCGGGTCCGCGGTCGTCGTCCTCCTGCGCAGCCCATTGCTGCTCCTGGCCGGTGTCGGCGGAGGCGCGCTCACCGTGGCCGCGGTCCCCAGCCTGATCCCGAGCAGCGTCATGGAGAGGCTCGGTGACACGACGTCCGAGGAGAAGGGCCTCTACGATCCCACTGCCGTCGAGCAGCTCGATCGCAGCAGCGCCCATCGCCTCGTCCTGTGGCGGGGGGCGGCACGCATGATCGCGCAGCACCCGCTGCAGGGAGTGGGGATCGGCCTCTTCCAGGACATGATCGGAAACTACACGGAGGTGCCGCTGCGGCGGGACGACCCGCGCGACGCCCACAACGCCTTCATCCTGATCGCCGCTGAGATGGGCATCCCCATGCTGCTCCTCCTCGTGCTACTCCACTGCTGCTTCGCCGCGCTCGCCTTGCGCCTCTACTTTCGGCGGCGCCTGCTCGTGGACCGCACACTTGGGCTCTCGTTCCTCGGGTGCCAGGTGGGTGTCATCGTGAGCTGCATGCTCGGTTCGCGGTTCTCCGACGAGGCCCTCATCGCCTATTTCTGGATGATGGCGGGGATGCTGTGCGTCACCTCCGCGCTCCCCGAGCCACTGCCGACTCGAAGGCAGCGCCCAGTGGTACGAAGCCGGCGGGGTTGAGGGCGACGATTGAAGGCGCACTTGCCGTCAGCGCCAACGCCCGGCCTCATTGACAGGACAAGGCGCGTCTGGTACCAAGCCGTGGATTCACCATGCTCTCGAAAGCGCTGATCGTCACCGGCCTGGCCGTCTGGGCCTTCCTGGGGCTGATTTTCGCTCTGGCCATTCTCAACCGGCCGCGCGCGCGGCGCTGGCTCGAGCGCCCGGCGTGGTATCCGTACATGCTCTACTTCCGTTCGCGGGCCCACGGTTTCCTGCTGGCCGTCGTCGCTCGCCTCCGATCCGCTCCGAGCAGGGGGGCCCCGCCGGAAGTGATCCACGCGTTCCGCTCCGCGCGCGTGAACGACTTCGCGCAACTGCGCGCCATGCTGTACGAGGTGGAGGCGTTGCCCACCGTACAGCGGGGACTGGCCGCGCTCGGTATCAACTCGATCTTCGAGGTGCCGCACCGGGCCGTCCACACGATCAAGTCACCCTATACGGCGCCCCTGCAGCGGCCCGCTTACTACATCCCGGGCGTCCCCGCCCACAGCTTCTACGACCCCGCCGAGTTCGAGTGGGTGAAGCCGCTGGAGGCGGCCTTCCCCATGATCAAGCGCGAGCTCATGGGTGTGCTTCACCAGAACGGCAAGGGGTTCAAGACGTACATGAGCGAGGGCAACCAGCGCCTCGAGGGCTGGAACACCTTCAACTTCTTTTTCTACGGACGGAAGTTCGAGGAGAACTGCGCCCTCTGCCCGGAGACGGCGGCTTTGCTGGAGTCGCTGCCGCGCTTCGAGCGCGACCACGTCATGTTCTCGGCCCTCAATCCCCACGCCCACATCCCTTCCCACACCGGGCCCATGAACGGCATCATCCGCGGACACCTCGCCCTGGTGGCCCCGGGAGGCTCCTACATCAAGGTGGGACCGGACGAGAGGTCGTGGGAGGAGGGGAAGGTCCTCGTCTTCGACGACTCCTACGTCCACGAGGTGTGGAACCACAGCCCCCACGTGCGCATCGTCCTCTTCATGAACTTCTGGCACCCCTGCTTCTCGACGGACGAGATCGCCGTCCTCGAGCAATCAGGCGGCGCAGCGGGCGCACGACGTGGCCATGCAGGCGATCGCGCGGGGCGCGGCGGCTCGTCCGGCCACGACCGTCGTCGGCGCCTAGCCCCTTCGGAGCACTTTGCCCCGGCCCCTCCGGGGACCTAAGATGCAGCACCTTCCCTGAAAGGAGGCACTATGTACCTGCTCCACCGCACCGGCATCTTCGCCTGCGCGTGCGCTCTTTTCACCGCGCCTGCGCAGGCTTCTCTCGTCACCTACATGGACACGGAAACCCTGGTCCGGCTGTCTCCGGTCATCGTACGGGGCGAAGTGGACTCGATCGTTTCGCGGTCCGATGCCGCCTACACGAACATCACGACCGACGTCGGTGTTCGCGTCCTGGAGTCCCTCAGGGGGAACGCGGGCGCGTGGCGCGTCCAATTCCGGCTGCTCGGCGGAAGCATCAACGGACACCAGAGCTTCGTTTTCGGCTCTCCGGCCTTCGCGGTGACCGGTTTGTACCAGGGAAAGTTCAGGGTCGAGTCGGAGGGGGGCGAGGACGTTGCGATCAAGGAGCGCTCGGTCGGCGCCACGGAAGCGGCGCGGGCCGGCCAGACGCGCGAGCCCGAACGCCGTCCGCTGGCCCGGCTGCTCGACCAGGTCCGTGACCTCGTCAAGCACGGTCCCGCTCCGGACGTGCGGACGATATCCCCCGCCGCGGCCGCGACCCAGACCGCCCTGGCCTCACCCGATCTGGGCTTCACGCTCCGTCCGCTGATCCCCTTGCGGTGGTTCGAACCCGATTCCGGCCTTCCCGTCACGATGAAGTTCAACCCCGCCAGCGCTCCGGCGGTAGTGCCGGGAGGAGCGCGCGCCCAGTTCGTCGCGTCCACCGTGAATTGGACGGGGGTGACCGGCTCCAGCATCGTCATGCAGGACGGCGGCGACACCACTGCCGCTTGCTTCCAGAGGGACGGCGTGAGCGCCGTCTCCCACGGCGACGCCTGCAACCAGGTCCCGGACTTCGATCCCATCTCCTGCTCGGGAGTGCTCGCGATCACCGGCGCCTCCAACTTCACCCTGCAGTCGAAGGTCGTGAACGGCACGTCGTTCTTCCGCTTCCTCGAGGAAGATATCGTCATCAACGGCGGCACCGATTGTTTCTTCGTGGATCCCGGCAACTACGGCGAGGTCATGGCCCACGAGATGGGCCACGTCATCGGCCTCGGCCATTCCTGTGGTGACCAGTTCAGTCCCGACTGCGCGACGAGTCCCCTGGCCGACGCCGCGCTCATGAACGCGTTCGCTCACGGCGACGGACGCGGGCCGACACCGCAGACGGGCGACATCAACGGCGCGCGCAAGATCTATCCGCCTCCCGGCTTCGTCGATGCCGCGCTCAACCGCTCCACCTTCACAGCCGGCCAGCCGGTCAACCTGACCGCCGACTTCAATGGCACGGCTCGAGCGGACCTCCACCTGATCCTCGCGTTCCCCGGCGGGGGTTTCTACGCGGTCGGGGCTCCATCGCTTAACGTGTTGGTGCCGGCGGCGGCGAACGTCCAGCTCGGCTTCGCGGTGGGCACTCCGCTCTTCAGCTTCACGTTCAGCGGGACGG
>QHVP01000145.1 GCA_003222295.1 Acidobacteriota bacterium
GTGGGGGACGTCCCCGGGGGAGCGCCGCCCGTGAGGTAGCACTCGCAGTAGTCGCGCGCGGTGCCCCCCAGCAGCTCGTGCACGGGGACGTTGAGCGCCTTGCCCTTGATGTCCCACAGGGCCAGGTCCAGCGCGCCCAGCGCGTGGGCCTTCTCGCGGCCGGGTGGATAGAACCAGGCGATGTACGCCTCCTGCCAGATCGCGTCCGTCCGGAACGGGTTCTTGCCGATCAGCGTCCCCGCGCATTGCTCGAGCGTGTCCTTGGCCCCGCCCTCGCCGAGGCCGGTGAGGCCGATGTCGGTCTCGACCGTGACCAGCATGTTGCTCTGGTTGAAGAGGGGGTTGAGGGCCGGCGGCCGGTAGATCCGCACCCGCGTGATCTTCGCCTTCGGCAGGTCGGCGGCGAGGTCCGGCGGACGCAGCACGGCGGCCGCCTGGACGGCGGCGAGTTCCTTGAGGAAGGTTCGACGGTTCATCGTTATCCCTCCGGCGTGACCCGACGGTAGACTCTAGCGCGTGATGATGCGCTTCGCCGCCCTGGCCGTGCTCGTCGCGGGTTTCCTGGCCGACGGCGAAGGCGCGTCCGCGCAGAGCCTCGAATCGGGGCGGAAGACGTTCGAAGAGCGCTGCGCCCTCTGCCATGGGGGCGACGGCGAGGGCGGCGAAAAGGGACCGGCCATCGATGTGCGTCTCTCCGCCCTCAGTGATGCGGATCTCACGAAGCTGATCCACGAGGGGCGTCCGCTCAAGGGCATGCCGGGCAGGCTCGTTCCCGAGGCGGAGATGACGGGCCTGCGGAAGTTCCTGCGCGCGCTCCAGCGGGAGGCCCCAAAGGTCGAGCGCAAGAGCGTCCGGACGACCGACGGCGGGACGTTCGAGGGGCAGGTCCTCGGGGAAGGCCTCGACGACCTCCAGCTCCTGACCGACGACAAGCGGGTGCACCTGCTGCGGCGCGTGGGAGACCTGTTTCGAGCGGTCACGTCCGAGGCCGGGTGGCCCACCTACAACGGCGATCCCGGCGGCAACCGGCATACCACGCTGACCCAGATCGACAAGACGACGGTCACGCGCCTGGCCGCCCGGTGGTTGTTCTCGATTCCCGATGCCGGCCTCCTGCAGGTGACTCCGGTCGTGGTCGGCGGAGTCATGTACGTCACGGCTCCGAACCAGTGCTTCGCCCTGGACGCGGGCACCGGCCGGCCGATCTGGCACTACAAGCGGCCCCCCACCAAGGGTGTCTCCGGGGGCAACGCGAACCGCGGCGTGTCCGTGGCGGGCGATCGCGTCTTCATGGTCACGGATCACGCGCACCTTGTCGCCCTCGACCGCTACACCGGCGAGCTGCGGTGGGAGACGGAGATGGCGGACTGGCACCAGAACTACGCGGCGTCATCGGCGCCGTTGCCGGCCGGCGACCTCGTCATCTCCGGCGTGTCCGGCGGCGAGCACGGCGCGAACGGCTTCGTCGCCGCCTACGAGCAGGCCACGGGCAAGGAGGTGTGGCGGTTCTGGACCGTGCCCAGGCCGGGCGAGCCCGGGTCGGAGACGTGGCAGGGCAAGGACGTCGCGCATGGCGGGGCGCCGACCTGGTTCACCGGCAGTTATGACCCCGCGCTCGACCTCGTGTATTGGCCCACCGGCAATCCCACCAAGGAATACAACGGAGACGATCGCCAGGGCGACAACCTCTACGCGAGCTGCATCCTCGCCCTCGACGGCAAGACGGGGAAGCGCGTGTGGCACTACCAGTTCACCCCGCACGACCTCTGGGACTGGGACGCCACCCAGACCTCGGTCCTCGTGGACGCGCAGTGGCAGGGCCAGCCGCGCCCGCTGATGCTGCACGCGAACCGCAACGGGTTCTTCTACGTGTTCGATCGCCGCGACGGCGCGCTGCTCCTGGCCAAGCCGTTCGTCCGGAACCTCACCTGGGCCTCCGGTATCGGCGCCGACGGCCGTCCCCTGAAGCTTCCTGATCAGGAGCCGACGGCGGCGGGGACGAAGGTGTGTCCCTCGCAGGACGGCGCGACCAACTGGTACGCGCCTTCCTTCAACCCCGCGACCGGTCTCTATTACCTGCAGACGGTCGAGAAGTGCAGCGTCTACACCAAGAGCGACCAGGGGGAGTGGGAGAGCGGACGGACCTACCTGGGCGGGACCCAGCGCACGGCGCCGGATCCCAAGCCGCAGCGGATCCTGCGCGCGATCGACATCCGGACGGGACAAGTCGCATGGGAGCTGGCGCAGACCGGACCCGCGAATTCCTGGGGCGGAACCTTGTCGACCGCCACCGGCCTCGTCTTCGTCGGCGAGGACGGCGGCGGCCTGATGGCGGTCGACGCGGAGTCCGGCAAGCGTCTCTGGACGTTCCAGACGAATCAGACCTGGAAGGCCTCGCCCATGACCTACATGTTCGACGGAAAGCAGTACGTCGCCGTGGCCGCGGGGCCCAGCATCATCGCGCTGGCCGTGGCGGACGAGGCCTCCCGCTGACGTCCGACGTGGGGCTCGTCGTCCAGGAGGACTGATGGATCGCAGCACGTTCCTCTTCGCCGCCGTCATCATGGTCCTGGCCCCGATGGCGCGGGCCGCGGACAGGGTCAAGGTCGATGGCGGAATCCTCGAAGGGACGGTGGGGACGGAGCGTTCCGTCCGCCTCTTCAAGGGTGTCCCCTTCGCGGCGCCTCCGGTCGGGGCGCTCCGGTGGAAGGCTCCGCAACCTGTCCAGTCCTGGACGGGCGTGCGCAAGGGCGACTGGGGCACGCGCTGCATGCAGGGACCGATGTGGGGACCGCTCCACACGCGCGACGCGCAGATGGGGGAGGACTGCCTCTACCTGAACGTTTGGACCACGGCCCGGTCGCCCAAGGCCAGGCAGCCCGTCCTCGTCGTGTTCCACGGCGGGGGATTCGCGGCCGGCTCCGGCTCCGAGCCGCGCACCGACGGCGAGTGGTTCGCGCGGCAGGGCATCGTCGTGGTCGAGCCCAACTACCGGCTCGGCGTATTCGGCTTCCTGGCCCATCCGGAGCTGACCCAGGAGTCCGGCGGCCACGGTTCGGGCAACTACGGAATGCTCGACCAGGCGGCCGCCCTGGAGTGGGTGCGACGGAACGTCGCCGCTTTCGGGGGCGATCCGTCCAACGTGACCATCAACGGCGAGTCCGCGGGATCGATGTCCGTGAGCGCGCTCATGGCCTCCCCTCTCACCCGGCACCTCGTCCACAAGGCGATCGGTCAGAGCGGCGCCTTCTTCGCGAGCCCGTCGCGAAACATGTCCGAGAAGACCGTCCCCGAGAAGGAGGAGGACGGCGTCAGGTTCGCGACGTCGGTCGGCGCCGCCTCGCTGGCCGAGCTCCGCGCGAAGCCGGCCGAAGCGCTGTTGGCCGCGGTCATGAAGACGGGGGGTTGGGGCTACAGCCCGGGCGTGGACGGCTATTTCCTGCCCCAGAAGGTGTCCGCGATCTACGCCGCGGGCCAGCAGTCCAGGATCCCTCTCCTGGCCGGCTGGACCTCCGCGGAGATGGGCATGGCGGTGGCCATGGATCCCAAGAAGCCGACGGTGGCGACGTTCCCCGAAAAGCTCGAGGAGCAGTTCCCGGACCAGGCCGACGCCGCGGCCGGGGTCTATCCCGCGTCCAGCGACGCCGAAGCGCTTCGGTCCGCCGCCGACCTCGCCAGCGACCTCTTCATCGCCTACTCGACGTGGAAATGGATCGACGTGCACGCGAAGACCGCGCCCGTCTACCGCTACCGTTTCGATCGCGCACTGCCGGAGGCGAACGGATCGAACCGCTTCGGCGCCGCGCACGCCTCCGACATCGAGTACGCCTTCAACACGCTCGATTCGAAGAAGGCGGACTGGCAGCCGGCGGATCGGGACACGGCGCGGACGATGGCCGCCTACTTCGCGAACTTCGTGAAGACGGGCAACCCGAACGGTCCCGGCCTCCCGGAGTGGCCCGAGTTCGGCAAGACGCGCCAGGTGATGCGGCTCGACGCGGTCAGCAAGGCCGTCCCCGAGCCCGGCCGCGCGCGCTACGAATTCCTCGACGCCTACGTGGCGAGGCCATCGTCGCCGCCGCCGTGAGCGAACCTTGACGGCCAGGGATGGGCAGATGGGGCGGCGGGAGTTCCTGGAGGCGGCGGCGACCGCCGCCGGCGCGGCGGCCCTGTTCTCCGCGCGGTCGGCGTCTGCCGACGTGGCCGCCGGTGCCAATCCCTTCGATCGCGCGATGCGGTGGGGACAGCTCGCCTTCGTGGAGAACGATCCCGGCCGCTACGATCCGCAGTTCTGGCTGGACTACTTCGCGCGCACGCACTGCGACGCGGTGACGCTCAGCGCGGGCGGCGTGGTCGCGTTCTATCCGACCAGGGTCCCATTCCATCGCCGGAGCGCCTGGATGAAGGAAGGGATGGACCCGTTCGGCGAGCTGGCAAACGCGTGTCGGCAACGCGGCCTCCTCGTCCTCGCCCGTGTGGATCCGCATGCCGTCTACGACGATGCGCGCGCGGCCCATCCGGAGTGGATCGCGGTGGACGACAAGGGCCAGCCGCGGCGGCACTGGGCCAACCCGGACATGTGGGTCACGTGCGCGCTGGGCCCGCGCAACTTCGAGAACGTGACCGAGATCGTGCGCGAGATCGCGACCCTGTACGACGTGCAGGGGATCTTCGCCAATCGGTGAGGAGCTGCCCGGGCCGAGCCCCGACGATCCGGCGCGGCGCGACCACATCCTCTGGCGGCGGCAGCGGCTGCGCGAGCTCTGGGACGTGTGGGACGCGGCCATCCGCAGCGTCCGTCCCGGCGCGCGCTTCATCCCCAACGGCCCGCCCGGCCTCGACAGCGCCGCCCGCGCGCCCTTCCTGGCCGTGGACCATCAGGCGCGCCGCGGGCTCACCGCGCCCTGGGATTTCGGCCGCTCGGCCAAGCAGTACCGCGCGGTGATGGGCGACAAGCCGCTGGCCGGCCTCTTCAGCGTCGGGGTCGAGGAGCCCTACCGCTGGAAGGACTCAGTGCAGTCGGGACCGGAGATCCGCCTCTGGGCCCTCGATGGCATCGCCAACGGCTTCCGGCCCTGGTTCGCGAAGTTCTCGGGCGTGCTCTACGACCGCCGGTGGCTGGCCACCGTCGAGGACCTGTACGGCTGGCACCACCGGAACGAGCGTTACCTCCGCAACGAAGCGCCGCTGGCCCGTGTCGCCGTCGTCTATTCCGAGCAGACTCGCGACTTCTACGGCAAGGACGCCGCCGAAGCGCGGGTCGATGACCGCCTCAAGGGCATGTACCACGCCCTGGTCGAGGCGCGCGTCCCTTTCGAGATGGTGAACGACACGCGGCTCGAAGCCGCGGACGTCGATCGCTTCAAGCTGCTCGTCCTCCCCAACCTGGCCGCCCTGTCCGACGCGCAGTGCCGGAGCCTGGCCGCGTACGTCGACCGCGGAGGAAGCCTGCTCGCCACCTTCGAGACCTCGCTCTATGACGAGGCGGGCGCACGCCGGAACGACTTTGGCCTACGGGACGTGTTCGGCGTCTCCTTCGACGGGCAGGTGGACCGGCGGATGCAGAACTCCTACCTCGCCCTCGACGCGGAGGCGCGCCGCACACACCCACTCCTGGCCGGCCTCCAGGACGCGCCGCGCATCATCAATTCCGTACAGCGGGTGCGCGTGCGCCCGCGCGGCGAGTTCCCGTCGCCCGTCACGCTCGTCCCGTCGTACCCGGACCTGCCCATGGAGCACGTCTTCCCGCGCGTGGAGAAAACCGACGAGCGGCAGGTCTACCTGCGCGAGCAGGGGACGAGCCGCATCGTCTACTTTCCCGGCGACCTGGACCGCACGTTCTGGGAGGTCCTCGCTCCCGACCACGGCCGCCTCCTCGCGAACGCGGTGCAGTGGGCCGCGAACGAGGCCCCGCCCGTGACGGTGACCGGGCCGGGGCTGTTCGACGTGACGGCCTGGCGGCAGAAGGGCTCCCTGACCGTGCACCTCGTGAACCTCACCAACGCCATGGCCATGAAGGGGCCCGTGCGCGAATTCGTGGCCGTGGGGCCGATGACCGTCACCGTCCGCCTGCCCGCGGGCGCGCGGGGCCGTGGTGTCCGGCTGCTCGTCGCGGAGACGCAGCCGAAAGCGGAAGAGACGGGGGGCTCCCTCACCGTCGCCGTGCCCTCGGTGCGTGATCACGAGGTGGTCGCGGTCGACCTCTGAGGTTGCGCCTCCCGCTAGCCCACGGCTCCGCCCGTTCCACCTTCCGAAGATCTGGGCTTCGGGCCACGCAGGAGGGCAGCGAGTGCGGCGCGGACGGCGACGAGATGGGTGCCTACGCGCGCCAGGAGGGTCGGGGGGCGTTCGGGGTGAGCCATCATCAGGAGTTGGACCGCCGGACCGGCGTGAGGGTTGAATAGCGTCCGTCGTCGTCGGTCAGATGGCTCATCACACTCCGGCCCCAGGCGACAGGCTCCGCCCCGGCCCCGCTCCCCCCCGGGCCGGACGTGGCGCGGGCGCTCGGTCACCTCCGGCGTGAGGCGGACGGCAGTGAGCCCGCCGGGGAGGTCCCGAACTGCCGGAAGCCGGCTCAGCCGCTCCACTTCCTCGTCGAAGAACGGATAAGCGCCGATGCGGCGGGCGAGGAGAAGCACGGCCCCGGCGTTGCGGGGATCGCCGAGCGTCTCCGGCGTGAGCAACTGGAAACGCTCGTCGTAGCCGGCATGAGGGAAGAGACCGCTCTGGACCAGGACCCTGGGCTCGTCCGCGAGCTGGGTCACCGCAAGCGGAACGGCGGCGATCTCGGTCTTCCAGGGGCGCAGGCTGTAGCCGCGGTGTCCGCTGCCCACGAGCAGAGGCCCGAGCAGGACGGCGGCGGCCGCCAACAGCTGCGCGTGACCCGCGCTGGTCACGACGCGTCGAGTGAGGGCCAATGCGCCGGCGGACGCGGCCAGGACGAAGAACGGGACGAGCACGATGGAATAGTAGATCGCGAACGCCCGCACCTGCTCGTTGGCCGAAGCTCCGTACAAGGCGACGATGGGCAGGGTGCCGATCGCCCATCGCCAACCCACGAGCGGGAGGAACAAGTGGGGCTGGACGGTCTTGAAGACGCCCGAGGTCATCGCGCTCTTCAGGACCCGCCAGGGATGGGTCACCATGCCGAGGAGCGCCGCCATCGGCGTGTCCCCGTAGTTCGCCCAGAAGTGCGCATACGTCGGTCGGCTCCCGCCGCTCAGCATGGGGATCACGTACCCGTAGTAGAGGCCGAGGCTGGCCAGCGCCACGATCGTCGGGAGAACGAGGAACAGGAAGCGGTTCGCCCGCGTCATGGTGCGAAAGGAGTTGAAGGCCAGCGCGACCGAGGCCGCGAACAGGGGCAGGCACGCGTCCTCCTTCACCAGCACGCTCGCCAGCATGGCGGCCAGGAAGGAGGCCCGCGCGCCGCGCAGCCCCGCGTCGATCATCCAGGGGATGAACCAGGCGTAGAGCACCTCGGGATGGAAGCCGTAGTTCAATGCTCGCGCGGTGTTGTCGTTGAGCACGAAGGCCAGTGCCGTCGCGCCGGCCAGGACCCCGCCGGCGCCGAGCCGCTGCGAGATCCGAAGCACGTGCAGGCTGCCGGCGACGATGGCGATCGCGGAAAGCGCATGAAGCCACAGCGGGCTCGGGTGAAGAGCATACGGAGCACAGACGATCAGCATCCCCCAGTACGCATGGTCCGCGAGCTCGCTCCGATTGGAGAGCCCGGGCGTGTCCGACGTCTCGACGAAGAGCGGGCGGCCACGGACGGTCTGGAAGCACGGGCGATCGTAGTAGATGGTGAAGTCGATGGCGTTGATCTCCCCGGATCGAAACCGGGTCCACACGTACCAGAAGAGCAGGAGCCGACGACGAGCGCCATCGACCACACGAGGCGGCGAGACGGCTGCCAGTCCACGGTGGGAAGGGGAGACTCGCGCCAGTACTGCCGGGGCGGCACCAGGAGGGCCAGGGCGAGCGCCGGCACCAGGACGGCCGGGAGACGGACGACGCGTGGCCAGCCCATCAGGGGCGCGCCGATCAGTACGACGAGCACGGCGAGGCCGATCGCCGCCAGCGCGACGGGCATAGAACGCCCGTTCGATCGGGACTGGCTGTGCTCAGGCGTCATGGGGAGAGCGGGACTATACCCTACCTAGCGCGTCCGCCGACCGCGAAAGTTGCACGTGCCGTGGTAATCGAAGGTGGGGTTGCCTTCGGCGGTGAGGCCGGTTCCCACGACCGCCAGCTCGCACCGCGCCTTCGGACCCGCGATGTGGTCGAACAAGTAGACCCGACCACTCTCCTCTCCGGTGGCGAGATTCACTTCGAAGCGAAACTGGTCGTCGTGGATCATGACGGGGGCCGACCCCGCGATCGTTCCCGAGTAGACCTGGTCTCCCGTATTCACGAGCGTGCCCGCGGCGAAGTCGAACACGGACGTGACGTGGTACAGGACGAATCCCTTCAGATCTCCGCTCAGCTCCACGATCTCCGTGCTCTTCTGGATCTTCCCAGTGGGCGTGGGCTCCTGGGCGTGAACGAGCGCCGTGACGAGATGGTCCACTCCGCTTCCGGCGACGGGCACGGTGGTGGTGCCGGAATCGGCGTCGGCCGTGCCGATGCACAGCGCGAGGACGGCGACGAGGCGGGACGCTTGCAGCGAGATCATGGAAGCCTCCTTGTGTGGACGCGAACGTAGGCGCTCCCGGGATCCACGACAAGACGACAAAGACGGCCGGCCGCCTATGGCCCACTTTGGCCGCTTCGCGCCGCGGCGCCGGACCCCTTCGGGGCGGCGGGCTAGAATGAGGCCGCTTGCCCGCCGCAGCCGACGCCCGGCTCGATTCCTGGAAGGAAATCGCCGCCTATGTCAGCCGCGGCGTGCGGACGGTGCGCCGCTGGGAACGCGAGGAGGGCTTGCCCGTGCACCGTCATGTGCATCGTGTGCTCGGCAGCGTCTACGCCTACAGGTCCGAGATCGACGCCTGGCGGCAGTCCGGCCCGCGGCGCCCCGTGTCGCGGCCACCCGCCCCCGGCCCCGGCACCGACCTCGGGCCCGGACCCCTGAAATCGATCGCGGTGCTGCCCTTCACGAACCTGAGCACGGATCCGGAGAACGAGTACTTCGCGGACGGTCTGACCGACGAAGTCACCGCGGTCCTCTCGAAGGTGCGCACCCTCCGCGTGATCTCGCGAACGTCCGCGATGACCTTCAAGGGGAGGACCGGAGACGTCAAGACGATCGCCCGCGCGCTGGGAGTCCAGTACCTCCTGCAAGGAAGCGTGCGCCGGGCGGGGAGCCGCCTGCGCATCACGGCGCAGCTCATCGATGCGACCAGGGACGATCACCTGTGGGCCGACAGCTACGACGGGACGGTCGAGGACCTCTTCGCGATCCAGGAGCGCCTCGCGCGTGTCATCGTCGATGCCCTCGAGGTCCGGCTCACCGCCGACGAGGATCGGCGGCTGGCCGAACGGCCCATCGCCAACCTGCATGCGTACGAGTGCTACCTGCGGGCGCGGCAGGAAGCATGGCGCTGGCGGCGCGACGCCATCGATCATGCCATCCAGCTCCTGTACAACGGGCTGGCCATCGTCGGCGAGAACGCGCGACTCCATGCGGCGCTGGGGTTCGCGCACCTCCAGTACCGCGAGGCCGGCATCGACTTCGGTGAAGGCCCGCTCCACGAAGCCGAGCGGTGCGCGCGAAAGGTATTCGCGCTGGAGCCGCAATCCGCCTCCGGGCGGCTGTTGCGGGGTTGGATCCATTACTCGCGCGGCCAAGTCCAGGAGGCGGTCCGGGACCTGAAGGCGGCGCTGGAGATCGAGCCCAACAACGCGGACACGCTGATGCTGCTGAGCAACTGTTACCTGATCTCGGGCCGGGTGTCGGTCGCCCGTCCCCTCATCGATCGCCTCCTGGCCGTGGATCCCCTGACTCCACTCAGCCGTTGCCTGCCCGGCTACGCCGACGCCCTGGACGGCAACCTCGCCGCGGCCCTCGAACCCTATCGGCAGATGTTCGAGATGGATCCGGGCAACCCGATGGCGCGCCTCTTCTACGTCTGGGCGCTCGCCCTGAATCGTCGGACGGAGGAGATCGGCGCCATCGTGCAGGCCTTCCCCGCGGAGGCGCGGGACAGCCTCCCCGCGCGCCTCGCGCTCTTCCTGGGCCATGCCGTAGCGGGGAACCGCGGCGAGGCGCAAGCGGCGCTGACGCCGGACATCGAGGCCGCCGCTACCGCCACCGACGTCTTTCCGCGGCTACTGGCCCAGGGCTACGCGCTTGCGGGCCGGCCGGAGCGCGCGCTGCATTGCCTCGCGATGGCCGTCGATCGTGGCTTCATCAACCATCCCTACCTCGCCCGGCACGACCCCTTCCTCGAGAGCCTCCGCGGCGATCCGCGATTCCAGCAGCTCCTGGAGGCCGTACACGACCGATGGGAGAGGTTCGAGCCTTGAGCGCCCCGCCGGCCGACATTCCTTGGCAAGACAGGGCCGGAAGCGCGTCACCGTCCGTAGCGAATCTGGGTGTTGACGAGGCCGAGCTCGACACGGCGGTTCTTGGCCCGGGCGGCCTCCGAGGTTCCGCGTACGAGAGGCAGGGATTTCCCGTGGCCCTGGACGGTCAGGATCTGCGCGGGCAGCCCCGCCTTCACCAGGTAGTCGCGCACGGCCTGGGCGCGGCGCTCGGACAGGGCCTGGTTGTAGGCGTCGGAACCGACGTCGTCGGTATGGCCGTTCACCGAGATCGTGTAGTCGTGCGAGGTCAGGATGATCCCGGCGATCCGGCTGAGCAGCTCGCGATCCTCGGGTCTCAGATCGGCCTTGTCGAACTCGAACTTCAGGTGGTCGCTGCCGAGGTTCATGACGAGGCCCAGGGCCGTGCGGCGTGTCTCCGCGACCTGGCCGAGAGCCGCTTCCAGCCGGTTCACCTCGGCCTCCGCCTTCTTGCGGATCGCGGCCGCCTCGGCCTGGGCCTGGGCCGCGGTCTCTTTCGCGCTGCTGGCCTCCTGGCGCGCGGCATCCGCCTCCTGGCGCGCGCCCACGGTCTGCGCTTCCGCGAGCTGCCGGCCTTCCGCGGCCGCGCGGGCCGCCGCCTCCGCGGTGCTCGACCGTTCCGTCGCCTGCCGGGCGAGAGCGGCCGCCTCGTCGGCCTTGGCGGAGACGGCGGCGAGCTGTCGCTCGACCGCCTCCGCCCGCAGAAGGATGCGGTAGGCCAGCAGTCCGAGCCCCGCGAGGGCGAGGATCAGGAGGAAGAGGAGGAAGAGGAGAACGCCCCGGCCGCGGCCTCGCGCCGGCTCCCTTTCGTCGTCGGATCGGAGGGAAAGGCTGGTCACGACATCAGCCTAAGCCAAACG
>QHVP01000680.1 GCA_003222295.1 Acidobacteriota bacterium
TCATGGCCCGTCCGACCTGGGGCTACCGGAACGCGGACTCCTACACCGTGAATGCGTACACGAAGCCCGCCCTCAGCCTGCAGACCCTGGAAGGGCTCGTGGGCGAAGAGACCATGACCCGCATCCTCCGCACCTACGCGCGGCGCTACAGATTCGCGCACCCCACGAGCGAGGACTTCATCGCCGTCGTCAGCTAGGTCACGGGACGGGACTACCGGTGGTTCTTCGACCAGACCTGGTTCTCCGCCGAGGAGTGCGACTATGCGATCACGGTCCGGAACACGCCGGCGCGCGTGATGGCCGGCTACGCGGAAGGGCCGGACGGCCGGCCCATGCTGGTTCCACCCCCGCGCGACCGGGACCGCGACAAGGACAAGGGGCCCTTCGACTCCGAGGTGATCGTGCGGCGCCTCGGAGGCGTCCGCCTGCCCGTGGAGATCCGCGTCGAGTTCGCGGACGGGCGCGTGAAGTACGAGACGTGGGACGGCCAGTACCGGTGGGTCCGCTTCCGTTACCCGGGACCGGTCAAGGTGCGCGCCGCGGAAGTCGATCCGTACGGCAAGATCGCGCTCGACATCGATCCGGGCAACAACTCCTGGGCGGACAACGCGCCCGTGGCCCGGCGGGCCGCCTCCAAATGGGCCATGCGCTGGATGTTCTGGCTCCAGAACCTGCTGGAGCTGCACACGCTCCTCGGATGAGGACTTCCTCACGATGATCCTGGACGCGGCGTATCGCGGCCTGCGACGGGCGGGAGCGCACTGGAGGCTCGTGCT
Organism: Acidobacteriota bacterium; assembly: GCA_003222295.1. GTDB lineage: Bacteria > Acidobacteriota > Vicinamibacteria > Fen-336 > Fen-336 > AA29. Next base: position 777 of record QHVP01000680.1, read on the forward strand.
GTTCCTGCTCGTCGTGAACCTGGCGACGGCCGCGATCCTGGCCGTGCCCATGGCGCAGACGCTGCGAGACGACCTCACCGATCACGCCGCCGCCGGCCACATGCTTTACGGGTTCGACTACCCGTGGTGGTCGGCCTGGGCGGACGCGCATCCGTCGACGACCTTCGCGCCCGACATCTTCGGCTCCGGCTTCGCGTTCAAGAACCTCGACCTGCTGCTGCGCGGCACTCTCCCGGCGGGTCTGTTCGCTCTGCCCGATCCGGAGCACCCCGACGAGAGACGCGCCGAGCTCGACTCCACCGTCCTCGCTCTCGGCGTGGCCTATCTCGCCCTGCAGGTCTTCTTGTCCGGAGGCGTCATTTCCGCGCTGCGGGCAGCCCAGCCGGAGTGGACGGTGCGCGGGCTCCTGCACGCGAGCGGCTTCTACGTCGGGCGTCTGGTCCGCCTGGCCCTGCTGGTGCTGGTGGTCGATGCGGTGGTCTTCGCCCTCTACGGACCGTTCGCCCGATGGGCCGACGGCCAGGCGCGGGAGGCGGTGTCCGAGCGCGCCGCCCTCGTCTGGATGCTCGGCCGCCACGCCCTGCTCCTGCTCGTGCTGATCGCGGTCAACATGGTCTCGTCCTACGCGCGCGTGCTGATCGTGCTGGAGGAGCGCTCGAGCGCCGTCCTGGCCCTCCTCTCCGCGGGCGCGCTCTGCCTGGGGAGCTTCCTCCGGACCTTCGGCCACGTGCTGCTCATGACCGCTCTGGCCGTGGCCGGACTCGGCCTGTGGTCCGTCCTCGACCGGCACTGGGCGACCACCGGCTACAAGACGCAGATGGTGACGTTCGTGCTGCTCGAAGGGTTCGTGTTCCTGCGCCTCTTCCTTCGCGTCGCCACCGTGGGCGGACAGGTCACGCTCGCGCGCCTCCTTTCCGGGGGACCGGCGGAGCCGACATGAGCCTGCAACCCCTGGCGCCTCTCCCCGTCGATCCGACGTCGTTCCGGCAGGCGCTCGCCCAGTTCGCGAGCGGTGTCACCGTCGTCACCACCCGCGACGGCGCGGGACCACTCGGCCTCACCGTGAGCGCGTTCTGCTCCGTCAGCCTGTCGCCTCCCCTCGTGCTCGTGTCGTTGGACGCCGCTTCGGAAACGCATCTCGGCTTCCGGCACTCGGGCCTGTTCGGAGTGAGCATCCTCGCCGAGGGACAGGACGACGTCTCGCGGCTCTTCGCGCGGCCGGGGCGGGAGAAGTTCCGCGAGCTCCCGCTCGCCATGGGCCAGCGCGGCCTGGCCCTGGTCCCCGGCGCCCTCGCCCACATCGAATGCGAGGTCCGCGCCGCCCATCCCGCCGGCGACCACATCCTCTACATCGGGGAGATCGTGGCCCTGGCCGTGCGTCCCGGCCGTCCGCTCCTCTACAACCGGGGTGGATACTGCCGCCTGGCCGACGACACGAAGTGAGCGCGCGGGAGCTACCGGAACGCTTCAACATGGCCTGGTACTTCCTCGATCGGAACGTCGAGGAGGGCCGCGGCGACAAGCGGTGCCTGTACTGGCGTGACCAGGCCTTCACCTACCGCGAGGTGCAGGCCGCCGCCAGCCGGCTGGGCAACGCGCTGCGCGCGCTCGGGATCGGGACCGAGGACCGCGTGCTGATCGTGCTGTCCGACCGGCCCGAGTTCGCCTTCGCCTGGTTCGGAGCGGCCAAGATCGGCGCCGTGATCGCGATGGTGAGCCCGCTGCTGCCCGCCGAGGAGTACCTCCACTATTTCGAGTACACGCGGGCGAAGGTCGCGATCGTGGAGTCGGCGGCGCTCGAGAGGCTGGACCCGCTGCGCGAGCGCTTCACCCACCTCCGCCATCTGCTCGTGGTCGGCGAGCCGGGGCCGCATCTCTCCTTCGACGAGGCCTGCGCGCGGGCATCCGATCGATTGACCAACGCCGACACGCACCGCGACGATCCCGCCATCTGGCTCTTCACGAGCGGCTCGACGGGCAAGCCCAAGGCGGCCGTCCACCTCCAGCAGGACCTGCCCTGGAACACCGAGCGCTACGCGATGCAGGTGATGGGCATCCGCGAGGACGACCTGACCGTCAGCGTGCCCAAGCTCTTCTTCGGCTATGCGACCGGGACCAACCTGCTCTTCCCGTTCGCGGTGGGCGCCGCCACCGCGCTCTTCAGCGAGCGCAGCGAGGCCGCGACGCTCTTCGACGTGATCGAGCGGTACCGGCCCACGATCCTCACGTCCGTTCCCACCATGATCGGCGCCATGTTGAATGATCCCGGCGGCCCAGATCGTGACCTCTCGTCTCTGCGCCTCGTGCTCTCCGCGGGCGAAGCGCTGCCCCCCGAGCTTTACCGCCGGTGGAAGGAGACGTTCGGGGTGGAGATCCTGGACGGCATCGGCTCGGCCGAGATGTTCCACATCTACATCTCCAACTACGCCGGTGACGTCGTCCCCGGCAGCCTGGGAAGGCTCGTCCCGGGCTACGAGGCGCGCGTCGTGGGTCCGGACGGGCAGGACGTGCCCCCGGGCGAGGCGGGCACGCTCTGGGTCAAGGGGGAATCGGCGGCCATCCTGTACTGGCAGGCCCACGAGAAGTCGAAGGAGACCCTCCGCGGGGACTGGGTGGTGACCGGAGACCACGTGCGCCGGGACGAGCGCGGCTATTTCTGGTATGAAGGCCGGACGGATGACATGCTCAAGGTGGGCGGCATCTTCGTCTCACCCTACGAGGTCGAGAACTGCCTTCTGCAGCACCCGGTTGTAGCGGAATGCGCCGTCATCGGGTATAAAGATCCGGACGGACTGATCAAGCCCAAAGCCTACGTGGTACCTCGTGATCGCCTTGGCGACGACGCACTGGCCCGTGAGCTCCAGGAGTTCGTGAAGACCCGTCTGGCGCCGTTCAAGTATCCGCGGGTCGTGGAGTTCACTCTCTCGCTGCCGAAGAACGACCGGGGCAAGATCGACCGGAGACGTCTCGCCGCGAGCTAGCATTCCCCGAATCAAAGCACCGGAAAGGAGCGAAGGAGTCTTCCTTCAATAGCCATGGCCGACCTTATCGTGATGTCCGAGATGACCTGGGCGGAAGTGGACGAGGCGATGAAGGACCGCCCGGTGGGCATCCTGCCCGTCGGCGCCATCGAGGCGCACGGTCCCCATCTCCCCCTCAACGCCGACACCGTCATCGCCATCGAGATGGCGAAGCGCGGCGCGGCCAAGCTCAAGGAGCACGGGGTGAGCGCGCTCGTCCTTCCCCCCGTCTCGTTCACCGTGTCCGACTTCGCGGCGAAGTTCCCCGGCACCAT
>QHVP01000015.1 GCA_003222295.1 Acidobacteriota bacterium
GTGATGGCATGGCGGCCGCGGCGGAGGGCCTCGCGCACGTGGGTGATGGCGGGCTCGCCCCTTGCCTGCCGGGTGAGCGGGGTCATCTCCACGACCACGTCGTAGTCGACGGTGCGCGCCGCTTCCAGGGCGCCGGTCTCCACGTGATCGGGATGGCACGGCGAGAACCGCCCCTGGCCACGCCATTCGGCGAGGGCGCGCTCGAGGTCGACCCCCCGCCGGTTGAGGAGCGCGCCGTGGCGGCCGGTCACGATGCCGACCACGGCCACGTCGAGCTTGGCCAGACCCGGATACTGGTCGCGGCGGACCAGGATGTCGGCCGCGGCGCGGCCCACGTTGCCGAAGCCCAGCAGCAGCGCGCGCACGCGATCCGCCCTCAGCGCAGCGTCATGCGGAGCGGCGCGCGATCTCCGCCACTCCGGTCAGGAGGCGATCGACCTCGTCGGACGTGTTGTACATGGAGAAACCCGCGCGCAGGACGCCGCCGCGGTCGGCCAGGCCCAGGACCTCGATCGGGCGCAGGGCGTAGAAGTTCCCGTCCCACACGAGCACGCCTTGATTCCCCAGGCGGCGGGCGGCACCTTCCGCGGTCACGCCCTCGATCGTGATCGACACCGTGGGCGCCCGCGGCCCTTCCTCGAAGCCGACTCCCCACCGCCGCACTCCCGGGATGTGCCGGACCTTCTCGTCGTAACGCCGGGCCAGACCGTGCTCGTGCTCGGCGATGGACGAGACGGCGGACACGATGCGCTCGCGCAAGGTGGCGCCGTCACCCCAGGCCGCGATGTAGTCGATGGCGGCCTTCACGCCGGCGAGGGCCGCGTGATTGAGCGTTCCCGTCTCGAAGCGCTCGGGCGCGCTCTGCTCCTGCGTCCGCAGCCGGTCCGGCTCCAGCTTCTCGAGGAGCCCCGGCCGCGCGTAGAGGATGCCGACGTGGGGTCCGTAGAACTTGTAGGCCGAGCAGAGAAGGTAGTCCGGGTCGAGGGCGGCCACGTCCACCGGAAAGTGCGGCGCGTAATGGACGGCGTCCAGGACGAGCAGCGCGCCCACGGCGCGCGAGAGCGTGCGCGCGAGGGCAGCGTCGTTCACGGTACCGAGCGCGTTCGAGGAGAGGCCCAGGGCCACGACGCGGGTGCGCGCGCCGATCTTGGCGGCCATGTCGTCGTAGTCGAGGCGGCCGTCCGGGCGCAACCGCACCTCCTTCACGTTCACGCCGCGCTCGCGGAGGGCGATCCAGGGCCCGCGGTTCGCCTCGTGATCGAGCTGCGTGATCACCACCTCGTCGCCCGCGGAGAGCTCATGGCCCAGGGCATGACTGAGCGAATAGCACAGCGTCGTCATGTTCTGTCCCAGCGAGATGGTGCGGCCGCTCGGCGCGCCCAGGAAGGTGGCCACCGTCTCGCGCGTGGCCGCGATCAGGGCATCCGATTCCCGGCTGGTGACGAACTGCCCGTGCGTATTGGCGTTGCAGGTGCGGTAGTAGCCGGCGATGGCCTCGATGACCGCACTCGGCACCTGCGTTCCGGCCGGACCGTCCAGGAACGCGAGAGGAAGGCCCTTGTCGTCGTGACGGCGGGCGAGGGACGGAAAATCAGCGCGGCAGCGCCGCGCGCCGCTCTCTCCGAACATTTCCGGTCAGCTCCCCAGGGCGCTGAGGTAGGCGCGGATCCGGCTGGCGTTCTTGCCGACGTCGCTCTTGCCGACGCGGCTGAGGGAACGGACGTCGACGCGGCTGCCCGCGCCCTCCGCCTTGACGCGAATCACGATGTCGTCCTTGAAGCCGAAGAAGCGCGTGGTGTCGGTGGCCTCGATGCGTCCTTCCGCGGGCACGGCGGCGACGATCTCCCAGCCCTGGGCCCGCGCCGCCGCCAGGGCGCGTTCGAAGGCGCGCGCGGGCGGGTCGGACAGGGTCACCGGCCGCACGTCGGGGTAGGCCTGATGCTGCTTGGCCGCCACGTCGGGGCCGCCGTACTCGATCGGATTGCTGGCCCCTTGGCGTCGCTCCACGACGGCGACGAAGGCGGGCGGGTTGTCGGTGTCGGTGCTGATGTCGTGGATCGGCGGGACGGACTTTGCCGTCCGCTGGAACATCAGCGGCGGGAGAGCGGCTCCCAGGCCCGCCACGAGCGCGAGCGCGGCGATCGCGCGGCGGCCGCCCGTGACCAGCGCGATCAGGGCGAGGACGAGGGCGGCGATCCCGCCGTAGGCCGCCCATTTCAACACGACCGTCAGCCCGGTACGGAACGACCACCAGCCCATGCGGCTTCCCGGTCCGGCCAGGAGCACGGCCGCGAGCGCGGCCAGTGCCACCACCAGCGCCAGTACCGCGAGCCCTGCTCCCACCCGTCGCAATTGCGCCATAGGTGGCAAGTGTACTCCGCGCCGCCGGCTCCGGAACCGGCGCTGCCGCGTGACGGCTGTATGCTCGCGGCGTGGGCGAGCTGCGCAGCTACTTCGTCGAGGACCCGCGCGTCTGCGACTACCTGGCGGACCAGCGCGCCTCGCTCGAGTATCGCGTGATGACGGCGGTGGACCCCGACGAGCCCGAATCGCTGCTCATACGCGGATGGCGGCGGCTCGGGCCCGTCCACTTCCGGCCCGCCGTCGTTCGCACCCTCGGGCAGCCAGGAGCGGGCGGCGCGGAGATCTCGGCGGTTCCGGGTGCGCATCGGCGCGCCCCGGGTCGATCGGGCCCGCCTCGATCTCTACGCACGATGGCATGCCGCCCGTCAGAGTCGCCGCGGGTGGAGCCCGTCGCCGCTCGGGGCCGAGGAATACTGGCTCCAGTTCGCGTATCCGCATGAGGCGGTGCGCGAGGTAACCCTATGGGACGGCGGGAGCCTCGTCGCCGTGAGCCTGTGCGACGTCACCCCGCGCGCCTGGAGCGCGATCTACTTCTTCTACGACCCAAGGGTCGCCCGCCTTTCGCCTGGCATCGCCAACGTCATGCTGTGCCTCGCCCTCGCCCGCCAGCGGGGGATCCCGCACGTCTATCTGGGCTACCGCGTGCTCGGATGCCCGTCCATGCGCTACAAGGCGACCTTCCGTCCCCACGAGCTGCTCCTGGGACGGCCGGGACCGGAGGAGGAGCCGCGGTGGGTCGCGGGCGCCTCCGAAGGCTCCGATTTCGTCAACTCCTTGTAAAAGCCGGTGATTGGCCGGTCCCAGGCTCAACTCCCCCCCCACCTCCCGGTCCAACCCAGAGAGTGCGGCCCCTGAAGTGGCCGCTTCAGGAGGAGCCATTCAATGAAGAAGACGACGATCGCAGCCCTCGTGGTCGCGACGGCGGCGGCCGGGTTCACGGTCGCCCGCGCCGACCAGGGCGACGACAAGGGGTTCGGAGGCCGCCACGGCCGCCGTGGCCCGGACCAGGCCCGGCTTCTCGAGAAGTTCGACGCCAACCACAACGGCGTCCTCGATCCCGAGGAGAAGGCGGCGGCCAAGGCGGAATGGGAGTCCCACCGCAAGGAGCGCGAGGCGAAGATGCTCGAGCGCTTCGACGCGAACCACAACGGAGTCCTCGCTCCCGAGGAGAAGGAAGCGGCGAGGAAGGAGTTCCGGGCCCGGC
>QHVP01000141.1 GCA_003222295.1 Acidobacteriota bacterium
GCAACATCAAGGTGAGGCGCGACGGCACGGTGAAGGTGCTCGACTTCGGGCTGGCCAAGGCGGCGGCCGCCGATGCCGGCGACGGAGGGCTCCCGCCCGCGTCGATCGCCGCCATGGGCGGCGGCTCAGGCGAGGGGCTCGTCATCGGCACGCCCCGCTACATGAGCCCGGAGCAGGCCCGCGGCCTGGCCGTCGACAAGCGGACCGACATCTGGGCGTTCGGCTGCGTGCTCTACGAGATGCTGACGGGGCGCGCCGCCTTTGCTGGCAACACCGTCCCGGACACGATCGCGGCGATACTCGAACGAAAGCCGGACCTCTCGATGCTGCCGGCCTCGACGCCGCCGGGAGTGCGCCGGCTGCTGCAGCGCTGTCTGGTCAAGGATTCCAGGGGTCGGCTGCGCGACATCGGTGACGCGCACGCCGACCTCGACGACGCCCCGACCCCACCCGCCCTCCCGGTGGGGAGAGGTACCCCTTGGCGGGCGCTGCCGTGGGGTGTCACCCTGGCCGCGGCCGCTGCCGCCGTCGCCGCCTGGCTCGTTCGACCGGCACCCCGCCTGCACCAGGCGCCGTCGTTCTCGCGGACGCGCCGGTTGACGACCACGCCCGCCCACGAGTTCGGTCCCGCGATCTCGCCGGACGGGAAATGGGTCGCCTTCCTCTCGGACGCGCGGGGCACCGCCGACGTTTGGGTCAAGTTCGTCGCGGGGGGAGAGCCCGCCAACCTGACGGCGTCGGCGCCGCTCGAGATCCAGGCTCGCTCGGCCATCGGCGGCCTGGACATCTCGCCCGACGGCAGCAGCATCGCCGTTCAGGCGAGGGCGAAAGGCGATACCAGGCTGACCTTCGACACCTGGCTCATCCCGGCTCCCTCTACGTGCGTCCGGGCGAAAGCCGCGGCGACGCGATCGTCGTTGCCGACGCGAGCGGCGAGAATCCGCGGGAGCTCGTATCCGCCCGGGGCGGTTGGCACACGCACTGGCCGGCGTGGTCGGCCGACGGCCGGTTCGTATACTTCTCCGAGACCACCGCAACCTGGAACGGCGAGCCGTCGGAGATCTTTCGCGTGCCCGCCGGCGGCGGCGAGCCGCAGGCCGTCGTGCGCACGACGCGCCGAGCCCTGTTCCCGCTCCCGAGTGCGGATGGCGGCCTGTTCTACGCCGCCAACCCGGCGGGCGTGGACCTCGATCTGTGGTGGCGCGCGTCGAGCGAGGACGAGCCCCAGCGCCTCACGACCGGAGTGGGCGAATACGCCGAGCCGCGGGTATCCGCCGACGGTCGGACGCTCGTGGCCACTCTCATCGAGTATCGCCAGGCGCTGGTGTCGGTGCCGGTCGTGTTCGGGGGAGCGGTCGTGCTTCGCCGCCTCACGGACGAGTTCGGCGGGGACCTGGAGCCCTCTCTCTCGCCGCGAGGCGGCCGCATGGCGCTGAGCTCATCACGCTCGGGCCGCCGGAACCTGTGGACGGCCGAGCCGGACGGCTCGAACCTTCGCCCGCTCACGTCGGACGCCGCCCTCGAGGAGCGCCCGTCACTGTCGCCCGATGCAGGGCAGGTCGCCTTCGTCTCGGATCGCGGGGGTCAGCGCGGGATATGGATCGTCAACAGCGATGGTGTCGCTTCGCGACGGCTCGTGGCGGCACCGGTCCTGGACACGTTGACCTGGTCCCCAGATGGCCGGCAGATTGCCCATGCCGTCCCGGGCGGAAGCGTGCCGCAGCTCTCCATCGTCTCCGTTAACGACGGAGCCGTGCGCCCACTGCCGACGCCGGCCGGGGGTCACTCACCGGCCTGGTCGCCGCGCGGCGACGTCGTCGCGTATCTGGAGCCGCGTGGACCGGGTCGCGCGTACTTGAAGTTCGTGAGCAGCCGAGGTCAGCCACTGTATCAAGGTCTGCCCGATGGGCCGCCGCTGACGAACGGGTTCGTGGCCTGGGCCCCGGACGGGAAACGACTGGTGGCGGTCGGCGTCCCTGGCAGCTCCAAAGCCACGTTCTGGATCGTCTCGCCGGAAAGCTCCCCACCTTTCCGGAAGCTCATCGAGCTTCCGGAAGAAGTGCGGCCCCGAGGCATTACCTGGACAAGCGACGGGTCGGCGCTCATCTTCGGACGCCAGGAGACCCTGAGCGACCTCGTCCTGTTCGAACGCTCCACGGTGAATTGAACGGACAGGCTCAGGAAGGCGGGATACGCTTGACGTCCTCTCGCGCGGCCGCGTGAGCTGCTGCCAACATTCCCGGCCATCGGGGGCGAACGCACAACCCACGGAGCCGCTGTGCAGGTCGCGGAGAAGAGCGAGTGACCGGCCACAAGACGCGTTCCGTCTTCGATCGCGACAACATCGTCTCGGAGGCGGACCTGAAGAGAGCCTCCGACCGCTCAGCACCTACCTGAAGGGCCAGAAGGCTGTCCGAAAACTGTCCGACAACGGCGCCAAGAGATGGCAAGAGACTCCGAAGCATGCAGCGAATGCCTGAGGCCTTTAGCCACCCAACGAGGAGCTGCAAGACGCAACGACCGTGACGGTGCTTGTCCCCGAAAGCACGGGCATCATGAGGCGACTGGTCTAAGTCATGGATTCGATTTGGCTGGGACGCAGGGATTCGAACCCCGATAAGCAGAGTCAGAGTCTGCTGTCCTACCGTTGGACGACGTCCCAGCAGGGCAGGTGAACGGACAGTTTAGCCTGAAGGGCCCCGCGCCTTCAATCGCGCCGGCGCGTACACTGATCCTCGATGGTCGCCCTCCGTCACTACGCCGAGCAGCGCTTCACGTGCGCGCAGTGTGGCCGGTGCTGCCGGCGCGGTTGGGACATCGCGCTGACCGCGGGGGAAGTGGATGGATACCGGAAGGCAGGCGCGGCCGCGTGGTACACGGAGACGGACACGGGAACGGAGACGGGAACCGTCGATCCCTTCGAGCCCCTCTCGGGCCATGCCGGCCACTTCCGCATCCGCAAGCGCGCGGACGGCGCCTGCGGCTTCCTCTCCGCGGAGAACCGGTGCCGCATCCACGAGCAGCTCGGAGGCGCGCGCAAGCCGCTCACCTGCCGCCTTTTCCCCTTCCGATTCCATCCCGTCGAAGGCAAGGCGGTCGTGAGCGCGAGCTTCTGTTGTCCCACCGTCGTGGCCAGCGAAGGCGAGCCGGTGACGGCGCAGATCCGTGCCCTGGGCGGCCTCTACAACGAGTGGGCGCGGACGTATCCCGAGCCCAAGGGGAGCTTCGAGCTCGTGGCCGGCCGTGCGGTGTCGGGGGCCACGGTGGCGACGTTGCGCGACGTGCTGCGCACGATGCTCGATCACGCGGATGGCGAGGGGCGCGTCGACCTGCGCGCCAACGTCCGGCGGATCGCCGGCTTCGTGGACGACCTCACTCGCCATCGCGTGGTCAAGCTCGCGCCCGAGCGCTTCGCGGAGTACCTCGAGCTGACCGGACGCTATGCCGCCGCCTCCGACCGGCCGTCCGCGGAGCGGCGTGCGTCGGCGGTGGGGCGGGTGCTGTCGCGTGGATTCCTTTTCGCCGTCCTCGCCGCGCGCGAACAGCTCCGGTCGCCCGGGCCCGGGATGCGGCTCGGTTTGCGCGCGCGTCTCGTTCGCCTGCTCGCCCACACGCACGGGGTCGGCTCCGCCGTCGGCGACGTGGACCTGCGCGCCGGCCGGCTCGTCTCGCGGGGCTTCGAGGATCCGGCCGTGCACGGGCTCGTCCATCACTACCTGCGGGCCACGGTCGAGGATCTGGGCACGGGCCGGCGCCCCGTGGTCGACGAGCTGGTCATGGCCGTCGCGCTGCTCAACGCGGCGCTCGCCTTCGCGGCGATGCGCGCGGGCCAGGCGGGGCGCGCCGCGATCGACGTGGCCGCGCTCACCGAGGGGCTGCTGGAGACGATGGACCTGGCGCACGCGGAGCCGGGGGGGGTCTATGCCCGGGTGCTGGTCAGTCTGGCGGGGGGGTTGGACGCGCTTTGGATGTTCGGGGAGGCAACGGAAAAAATCGATCGACACGGTTAGCCAACGAGACGCTGTGGTCAGGTCTGCGGCCATCTACGAACGCCGCATGGCGCTCGCTACCGCGAGCGCGTCACGAGCGCCGACGTGTAGATCGCATTCAACAATGGCGCGTACGTCGCCCAACTCTGGGCCCGGTACTGCGGCCGGAATCCAAACAGGACGACGCGGCCCTTCCCTAGCGGCGCCTCCACCAGCGCCGCCTTTCCGAAGAGCTTCCGCTCGCCGAGAAGCCAGCCGGACAGAAGCGGATTCGTCTGCGCGTAGCGCGCGAGCACCTTTCCCGTCTCCGTCTCGAAGGCCGGGCTGTCCTCGAACCAGATCGCGGCCGAGTCGTCCATCCCCGCCGTCAGCGGGTCCGGCGTGGTGGTGACGCCGAGCAGCGCGCCCGGACAATAGAAATCGCCGGCGGCGGCGCGGCGGCCACCGCTGCCGCTGGCCGACGGGGCGCGTTCCTCGGCGAGGGTGTCGCGCACACCGAGGCCCAGCTCGCGCACGGCCAGGCGCGCCGCGGCGTCGAGGGCGACGAGGGTGCCGCCCGCCTCCGCGAAGGCCTTCAGTTCCTGCACGCCTTTCGCGCCGAGGCCGCCCGCGTACTCGTCCGGCATCGCCCCGGGCAGGTGGCCGGTGACGGTTGCGCTTGGCGACTGCGACGGCAGGACGATGGCGTCGTAACGATCACGCAGTCCGCCGGCCTGGATGTCGCGGTCGTGGAGGGTCTGATAGTCCACGCCCATCTGCTGGTCGAACACGAAGCGCGTCCAACCCTCGTCGATGGCCGGCACCCAGGACTGGTAGACGCCCACCCGCGGCGCCCGGAGGACGAGGGCGGGCGCTCGCGCGCCATCTCCAGCAGGCGCGCGCGTGCGGATGCGGGCACGAGCAACGTGCCGGCGGGGAAGCGCCGGCCGGCATCGGCGAACTCCGCGGTGGCCCAGCGCACGGGCACACGCGCGCGCAGGAGGCGTCCCAGTGCCACCAGGTCACCCGTGCGATGGCCGATGGCGAGCCAGGGGCCGCGTCCGCTGACCGCGCCGGGCACGACCGGCACCTGCGTCACCGGCTCCAGGTCGGCGGTGAAGGGGGCCGGCACCGCGGTCACGTCGACGCCCAGGAGCAAGGGCAGCGTGTGCGCGGTGACGTCGTACGGGCGCTGGACCGGTGCCCCTGGAAACGGTCGGATGTCCGGGTAACGCTGGCGCTCGAGCAGGCTCTTGGCGAAGGCACTATAGGGCTGGGCCATGAGCACGACCCAGGATCCGGCGGCGACCGTCTGCCCTTCGATGGCGAAGGGCGTGCGCGCGCGATGAACCTCCACTCCGCCCAGGCGCAGCACCTCGAGGAGCTTGGCCGTGGCCAGCGGGTCCTTCTGCTCCGCGGGCACGATGAAGGCGAACGGATCGCTGCGCAGCGTGGCCCGCCGGTTCACTTCGTAGAACGTGCGCAGCCAGTACTCGTGGTTGCGGGCCGCGTGACCGAGGATGGCGCGGGTGGCGGCGCCCTGGTCGTCCACGATGTCGCGCAGGCTCCAGGCTCCGCCCGGCCACGGGTCCGGGAAGTTCCAGGAGCGGACGCGGGGGTCGTAACCGATGCCCGGCTCCAGGTTCTCGAACGGCACCTCGATGGGCGTGGCCATCCGTGCCTCGGCGCTCTCCGTGAGCAGCCGCACGCCGCCGTGGGTATGCGGATACGCGCGCGAGGGGCTCCAGGCATCGTAGATGGCGTCCACGGCCACGCCCTTGTGCCCTTCCGAGGTCAGGCGCGCGGCGACATGGGTGCCGAGCCCGTTGACGGCGGCGATGAGCGCGGGATCGACGTTGGGCTCCCAGGGATCGACGTAGGGCGGTGCGAACAGCCGCGCGGCGCGGGCACACATCTGGTGCAGGTCGTGGACGATCTGCGGGCGCCAGGGATCGTAGAGGCCCTTCAGGGTCAGCCGGCTCTCGCGCTGGGTGAACATGTACCAGTCGCGGTTGTTGTCGTGCCCGGTGTACTTCTGGTACAGGAACGGCGGGTCGTGGCCTTCCCAGGGCGTGCCCAGGGTCTGCCGGTACCACTCGGTGACGCGCTGGGTCCCGTCCGGATTGTGCGACGGGATCATCACCACCACCGTGCGGTCGAGGATCTCGCGTATCTCCGGGGTGTCGCCCGAAGCCAGCGCGTACGCCGTCTCCATCGCCGTCTGCGTGGCCGCCACCTCGTCGGAGTGGATGCCGTGGTTGACGCCCACGATCACCTTCCCGGCCGCGATCAGGCGCTCGGCCTCCTCCGGGCTGAGGCCGCGCGGGTCGGCCAATCGGAGGTTCGCGCGTCGGATCTCCTCCAGGCGCGCCATGTTCCTCTCCGACGTGATCACGGCCACCAGGAACGGACGGTCCTCCGTGGTGCGGCCCACCTCTTCGACCTGGACGCGATCGGAGGCGGCGTCGAGGCGATGGAAGTAATCGACGATCTGCGTCCAGTCCGCGAGCTGGCGATCGGCGCCGGGCCGGAAGCCGAGGACGGACTCGGGGGAGGGAGGGGCGGCGGCCACGGTCGCCGCGACGGCCAGGAAGACGGAGAGCGTCCATGGCATCCGCCGGAGAGCTTTCATGGGGCTCAAGCTGAACATGCCCGGGGCGCCCAGACAAGGGCGGGATCGATACAATCGATACACCATGCTGAAAGACTTCAAGGCGTTCGTCATGCGCGGAAACGTGCTGGACCTGGCGGTGGCGGTGGTCGTCGGCGGGGCGTTTGGCAAGATCGTCACCTCTTTCGTGGACGACGTCCTCATGCCGCCTCTTGGCCTCCTGCTGGGGAACGTGGACTTCCGCGACAAGTTCATCGACCTCTCCGGCCAGCATCCGGCCACCCTCGCCCAGGCCCAGGCCATGGGTGCGGCCGTGCTGCGCTATGGCCTGTTCATCAACGCGATCGTCAACTTCCTGATCATCGCGTTCGCGATCTTCCTCGTGCTGCGCTCGATCAGACGCTTCCTGCCCACGCCGCCGGCGCCGGACGCGCGGGAATGCCCGTTCTGCCTCTCGCTCATCCCGCTCCGGGCCACGCGCTGCCGCCATTGCGGCTCCGAGGTGGCGCCGGCCTGACCTGATGCCCGCCGCGCGCGCCCCACTGCCTGTCCGCTTCCATCCCGCCGTCGAGGAGTGGTTCTCGGCGACGTTCCCTTCGCCCACCCTCGCCCAGGAAAAGGGCTGGCCCCCCATCCAGGCCGGCCGGCACACGCTGGTGTTCGCCCCCACCGGCTCCGGCAAGACCCTCGCCGCGTTCCTGGCCGCGATCGACCGTCTCATGTTCGCGCCCGTCCCCGAGCCGCGCGACCGCTGCCGCATCGTGTACGTCTCCCCGCTGCGCGCGCTGGCCGTGGACGTCGAGCGCAACCTGCGCGCGCCGATTGCTGGAATCGCGCGGGCGGCACAGAGGCGGGGCGAGACCTTACACGTGCCGGTGGTGGGGCTGCGCACCGGCGACACCCCCGCGGCCGAGCGGGCGCGGATGGTCCGCCAGCCGCCCGACATCCTGGTCACGACGCCGGAATCGCTCTTCCTGGTCCTGACCTCGCAGGCGCGCTCGATGCTGCCTTCCGTCGAAGCGGTGATCGTGGACGAGATCCACACCATGGTGGGCAGCAAGCGCGGTGCGCACCTGGCCGTCTCGCTCGAGCGCCTCCAGGAGCTCGCGCGCAACCCGCCCCAGCGCATCGGCCTGAGCGCGACGCAGCGCCCGCTGGAAGAGGTCGCGCGGTACCTGGGCGGAGGGGAGGCGGGCGCGCGTTCGTGGCGTCCGCGCCCCGTCGAGATCGTCGACGCGGGGTCGCGCAAGGCGCTCGCGCTCACGGTGGAGGTGCCGGTCGAGGACATGACGCGGCCGGGCGCGGACGCGAAGGACGACGGGATCATCGAAGGACCGGCGGGCGCCCCCGCCCCGCGCGCCTCGATCTGGCCCGCCATCCATCCACGCCTGCTCGAGCTGATCCGCGCCCACCGCTCCACGCTCGTGTTCGTCAACAGCCGGCGCCTGGCCGAGCGGATGGCCGCGGCCCTCAACGAGCTCGCGGGCGAGGACCTGGTCCGCGCGCACCACGGCTCGCTCAGCCGCGAGCAGCGCCTGCAGGTCGAGGACGACCTCAAGGCCGGCCGCCTGCCCGCGATGGTGGCCACGTCCTCCCTGGAGCTCGGCATCGACATGGGCGCGATCGATCTCGTGATCCAGATCGAGGCCCCGCCTTCGGTGGCCAGCGGCCTGCAGCGCATCGGGCGGGGCGGGCATCAGGCGGGCGCGGTGTCGCGCGGCATCATCTTCCCCAAGTATCGCGGTGATCTCCTGGCCGCGGCCACGATCACGCGGGCCATGCACGAGGGAAAGGTCGAGGAGACGCGCATCCCCATGAACCCCCTCGACGTGCTCGCGCAGCAGGTGGTGGCGATCTGCGCGGGCGCCGAGCAGACGGTGGACGGCCTGTTCGCGCTCGTGCGGCGGGCGGCGCCGTTCGCCCGGCTGCCGCGCGCCCAGCTCGAAGGCGTGCTGGACATGCTTTCCGGCCGCTATCCCTCCGACGAGTTCGCGGAGCTGCGCCCGCGCCTGGTGTGGGACCGCCTGCGCGGCGCCGTCCGCGCGCGTGAGGGGGCGGCCCGCCTCGCCGTCACCAACGCGGGCACCATCCCGGACCGTGGCCTGTACGGCGTATTCCTCGCGGACGGCGCGGCGAGCGGGCGGCCGGGCGCGGAGGACGGCCGCCGTCCCGGCGGGCGTCGGGTCGGCGAGCTCGACGAGGAGATGGTGTTCGAGAGCCGGGCGGGCGAGGTGTTCGTCCTGGGCGCCTCGAGCTGGCGCATCGTGGAGATCGAGCGCGACCGCGTGCTCGTGGTCCCCGCCCCGGGCGAGCCGGGAAAGATGCCGTTGTGGAAGGGCGACCGTCCGGCGCGGCCGGTGGAGCTGGGCCGCGCGCTGGGGCGCCTGACGCGCGAGCTGGCGGCGGCACCGCCCGCCGAGTCCCGGCGGCGGCTGGTGGAGGAGCACGACCTCGACGCGCGCGCGGCCGAGAACCTGATCGCCTACATCGCCGAGCAGAAGGAGGCCACCGGCGTCCTGCCCGACGATCGCACGCTGGTCCTGGAGCGCACGCGCGACGAGATGGGGGACTGGCGCTTGTGCCTGCTCTCGCCCTGGGGCGGCCGCGTGCACGCGCCGTGGGCGCTGGCGCTGCAATCGCGCCTGCGGGCCACTCTCGACGTGGACGTGGAGACGGTCTGGAGCGACGACGGGATCGTGGTGCGCGTCCCCGACCGTGAGGATCCGCCGACGGGGGCCGACCTCGTGCCCGATCCGGGCGAGGTCGAGGACCTCGTCGTGCGCGAGCTGGGGGGAAGCGCCATGTTCGCGGCTCATTTCCGCGAGGCGGCCGCGCGCGCCCTCCTCCTGCCGCGCCGGCGGCCCGGCCTGCGCTCGCCCCTGTGGATGCAGCGCAAGCGGGCCGCGGACCTCCTCGCCGTCGCCGCGCGCTACGGCTCGTTCCCCATCATCCTGGAGGCCTACCGCGAGTGCCTGCAGGACGTCTTCGATCTGCCCGCGCTGATCGCCCTCGCCTCGGGGTTGCGGCGCCGCGAGATCCGCGTCATGACGGTGGACACCCAGACGCCTTCCCCGTTCTCCGCGTCCCTCCTCTTCGGCTACGTCGCGAACTATCTCTACGACGGCGACGCGCCCCTGGCCGAGCGCAAGGCCCAGGCCCTCTCCGTGGACCAGGCCCAGCTCCGCGAGCTCCTGGGCCAGGCCGAGCTGCGCGAGCTGCTCGACCCGGAGGCCATCGACGAGCGGGAGCGGACGCTCCAGGCGCTGGACGAGACCCGTCGCGCGCGCTCCGCCGATCGCGTGCACGAGCTGCTCCTGCGGATCGGCGACCTCACCCCGGACGAGCTGCGGGCGCGCGCCGCGGCGCCGGCCGAGGCCTGGACCCTTGAGCTGATGCGCGACCGCCGCATCATCCGCGTCCGCCTGGCCGGCGACGAGCGATTCGCGGCCGCGGAGGACGCGGGCCGGCTGCGCGACGCCTTCGGGGTCCCCTCGCCTCCAGGGCTCCCGCAGGCCTTCCTGGAGCCGGCGCCGCACGCGCTGCGCGACGTCGTGTCGCGCTACGCGCGCACCCATGCGCCCTTCACCGCGGAGGAGGTCGCCCGCCGGTACGCCGTGGGCGAGAGCGCGATCGAGGGCGCCCTGGAGGATCTGTCCCGGTCCGGCCGCGTGGTCGAGGGGGCGTTCCGTCCGGGCGGGGGCGGGCGGGAATGGTGCGATGTGGACGTGCTCGCCACCCTGCGGCGACGGTCGCTGGCACGCCTGCGCCGGCAGGTCGAGCCCGTGGACCCGGCCGCGCTCGCGCGCCTGGCCTTGTCCTGGCAGGGCATCACGACCGGCCCGCAGCCCTCGATGCGCCGCGGGCCCGACGCGCTGCTCGACGTGATCGAGCAGATCCAGGGTGCGGCCATCCCCGCCAGCGCGCTGGAGACGGACGTGATGCCCGCGCGGATTCCCGGCTATCGGGCGGAGGACCTCGACGCGCTCTGCGCGGCCGGCGAGGTCGTATGGGTCGGCCTGGGCCCGCTCGGCGAGCGCGACGGCCGCATCACGCTCTTCCTGGCCGACGCCCTGCCGCTGCTGCACATGCCGCGCCCGGACCCGCCGGCGGGCGACGTGCACGAGGCCCTGCGCGCGCACCTCGCGAAGCACGGCGCCAGCTTCTTCGCGGAGCTGGCCGCCGCCGCGGCCGGCACGCTCGCGCGCACCGTCCTGGAGGCGCTGTGGGACCTCGTATGGGCGGGAGAGGTCACCAACGACACGCCGGGCGCGTTGCGCGCGTACCTGAGGCCCGCGCCTTCCGCGGCCGCGCGCCGGTCGTCGCGGGCGGCCCACTTTCGTTCGCGACGGCAGTCGCCCCCCAGCGCGGTCGGCCGCTGGTCCCGCCTGCCCCGCCCGGCGGCCGGGAAGGGCGCGAGCACCGCCCGCGCCAAGGCCATCGCGGAGCAGCTCCTGGCCCGGCACGGCGTCCTCACGCGGCCGGCGGTGATGGCGGAAGGCGTGGCGGGCGGATTCGCCGCGCTCTATCCCGTGCTCAAGGCGCTGGAGGAGGCGGGGCGGATCCGGCGTGGTTACTTCGTCGCCGGCCTGGGCGGATCGCAGTTCGCGCTGCCGGGAGCCCTCGAACGCCTGCGCGCGGTGCGCGAGGCGGCGTTGGACGACGAAGACGTGCCGCCCGGCGCCGTGCTCGCCGCCACGGATCCCGCGAACGCCTACGGAGCGGCGGTGGTCTGGCCGGAGGCGGTCTCCGGACGCGCGATGCGCGCCGCCGGCGTACACGTCGCGCTCGTCGACGGCCTGCTCGCCGCGGTCGTCGCGCGCGGCGACGGGGAGATCCTGCCCCTCCTACCGGAAGGCGAGCCCGCGCGCACACGGACCGCGCGCGGCCTGGCCGGCGCCCTGGCGCGGTGGGCCCTGCGCACCGGACGCACGTCGCTCGGATGGGGAGGCGCGGGCCTCGCCGCCGCCGCCGAGCACGCCGTCCTCGCCGATGCGCTGCGCGCGTCCGGCTTCGTCCCGTGGGGACCGGGGTTCCGGCTCACCAGCGCGCCACCCCCGTCCGCGCCCGGCATGACGACGCCGGACCCCGCCGAGGCCTGAGGCGCGTGCCAGAAGGCGACACCCTTTGGCGCGTCGCGAACCGCCTCTCACCCGCGCTCGTCGGGCGCCGGGTGACCGCGCTGCGTCTGGCCCCCCCCGCGCTCGCCTCGGAGGCGCGCCGCCATCGCGTGGAAGGAAGCACCATCGTGGCCGTGGAGGCGCGCGGCAAGCATCTCCTCGTCCGTTTCTCGACGGGCGTCGCCTTGCACACGCATCTGGGGATGACGGGATCCTGGCACCTCTACCGCGCCGGATCGCGCTGGCGGTCGCCCGCTCACCTGGCGCGAGTCGTCCTCGAAGCCGACGGCGTGGTCGCGGTGTGCTTCGTCCCGCGCGTCGTCGAGCTGGTGCCGGAGAAAGACGAAGGCGCGCACCCGACCCTGGCCGCCCTCGGCCCCGACGTCGTGGCCGATGGATTCGATGCCTTCGCCGCGGTAGCTCGACTGCAGGCTCGCGGCCCCCTCCCGATCGGCGCCGCCCTCCTCGACCAGACCGCGCTCAGCGGCATCGGGAACATCTACAAGTCCGAGGTCCTGTTCCTGTGCGGCACCGATCCGTTCGCCCCCGTGGCCTCCCTGGATGCGGAGCGGTTGCGAGAGATCGTCGACATCGCGCACGAGCAGATGAGGCGCCGAGTGCTGGCGCCCATCGTCCCGACCACCGACGGCGGTGGCCGCGCCCCGTACTGGGTCTACGGACGGGCGCGGCGTCCGTGCCGCCGCTGCGCCACGCTCATTCGGGCCGCGCGTCAGGGAAGGCCGTCGCGCACGACCTATTGGTGCCCGCGCTGCCAACCCTCTCGCCCGTCCGGCTGATCGCGGTCGGACTCGTGCCCTCTACACGCGAACGAGGGTGGCGCCCCAGTTCATGCCCGCCCCGAAGGCGACGAGCAGCACCAGGTCGCCCGCGGTCACGCGACCGGCGCGCGCGGCCTCGTCCCAGAGAAGGGGGATGGTCGCGGCGGTGGTGTTTCCGTAGCGCTCGATGTTGTGCAGCACCTTCGAGTCCGGGATGCCGAGCGCCTTCTGGCAGTATTCGTTGATCCGCTTGTTGGCCTGGTGCATGAGGACGAGGGACAGCTCGTCGATGCGGACCTCGTTCCGCGTCAGCACCTCCTGCGAGGCCGCGATCATGCTGGTGGTCGCCATCTTGAAGACCGCGCGGCCGTCCATCACGGGGATGTGGTCCCCGCGCTTGAACTGTTCGGGGTCGGTATAGGGCCGGTGCTTGAAGCCCGTGCCGGGGACGTAGAGCTTGTCGTATTCGGCGCCGCTCGTGTGGAGGAGCGAATCGACGACCCCACGGCGCGGCTCTTCGGTGGCGCGCACGACCACGGCCGCCCCCGCGTCACCGAAGAGCACGGTGAGGTGGCGGAAGCGCGTGTTCCAGGCAAACTCCTCGGGGGTGGGGGGCACGTCGCCGCGACCGAGCATGTACTCCCAGTTCGTGGCCGTCCAGGGCATGAAGCCGGTGTGGATCTCGGCGCCGACGAGGAGGACGGTGCGGGCCAGCCCGGCGCGGATCTGCGCGTCCGCGAGCTGGAGGCCGTAGAGGAAGCCGACACACTGCTGGCGGATGTCGAAGCAGGGGACCTCGCGCAGGCCGAGCTTGGCCTGCAGGAGGGCGCCCGCTCCCGGGAAGAAGTGATCGGGAGTCATGGTCGCGAAGACGACGAGGTCGATGTCCGCGGGCGTGATCCCCGCGTGGTCGATCGCGCGGCGGGCGGCGACGACGCCGAGGTCCGAAGTGCCCGTGCCGCGCTCGACGTAGTGCCGCGCCTCGACGCCACTGCGCTCGCGAATCCACTCGTCGCTGGTGTCCATGACACGGGCCAGCATGGCGTTGCTGACACGAGTGGGCGGTATCTCGCTTCCGCTGCCGGCGATCACGGCGCGCGTCATGGCGTTGGTCCTCGCCCCCGGAGTCGAGATTGTATGGCGTATCAAGTCAGGGGGGGCCGCTCTCGGTCGGCTTGCCCTACTGCGCAGCGCCGCCTTGTTCTGCGGTCGGCTTGTTGCCGCCCCCGTCTCCGTCTCCGTCTCCGTCTCCGTGCCCGTCCGTTTGGCGATCCCATTTCCTGGTGGCCGAAGTCACAGGGCATGGGGGCGGGGGTGCACCCGGCGTGGGCCTGTGGTATCCAAGGGGCGGCAATGCTCACCGACCTCGGCACCACCCCCATCGCGGAGACTCTCCGAGCCCTCGCCGGCTCACGCAGCAGCGGCGACCTCCAGGTTCAATCCGGCAAGACGGTCAAGACGATCTTCTTCGACCACGGCCGCATCGTCTTCGCCGCCAGCAACCTCAAGAAAGACCGGCTGGGCGAGGCGCTGGTGGCCCTGGGCCGCATCACCGACGAGCAGTTCAGCCAGGCCTCCGCGCTGCTGGGGGGAGAGCGCAAGCGCCGGTTCGGTGAAGCCCTCGTCCACTCCGGCATCATGGACAAGACCGAGCTCGGCCGCTCCGTCGCGCGCCAGGTGAATCGGATCGTCCTGTCCGTCTTCCCGTTCTCGGAAGGCGTGGCCACCTTCGACGAACGAACCTCCGCCATCCCCCTCGAGTACATGGTCAGCCTCTCCATGCACCGCCTCCTCTACGACGGCATCAAGACGATGACGAGCGAAGCGCTCGTGCACACCGGCCTCGGCCAGCTCGACCGCCGCGTGCAGCTGGCTCCGGTGGCGCCGTTCGCGTTCCAGCCCGGCGACGCCAGTCCGGACGAGCTGGAGATCCTCGAGCACGCGCAGCGCAAGGTCACGCTGCGCCGCCTGGCCTGGGTCCCGGGTGGGATTGCTTTCTCGCGCCTGCGCGCCGCCTACGCGCTCCTCGCCTCGGGCCTGCTCGTAGACGCCGATCAGGCGGAGGCGGGGATGCAGCCGGCCATCCACATGGAGACGAGCACCTTCCTGCTCTCCGCCCTGCAGCGCAAGCCCGATCCCAGCGCGGCGGAGGCCCTGCGCCGGGAGGTGGCGGACGAGCTGGAGCGCTCGGCCCACCTCGACCGCGAGGCCTGGCTGAAGGTCTCCCGCGAGGCCCCGCGCGAGGAGCTGAAGAAGGCGCTCGAGGAGAAGATGGAGCGCTACCACGAGCTGCTCGAGGCGGCCGGCCACGATACGGAGCTCAAGAACGACCTCGAGGTGATCCTGGGTCGCGCGTCGGCGATGTTGAGGCTGGCGCGTCAGGCGCCCCCGCCCGTGCCGCCCCCGCCCGCGCCGCCCGCCGAGGCGGCTCCGGCCTCCGATGTCGCCGCCGCCGCGGCCGCGGCGCCCGCGCCCGTGATGGACGGACCGACTTCCTCCGGAGGGACCCTCGGCTCCATGCAGATCGAGCACCTGTTGATGGAAGGCGAGGTGCGCATGACGGTCTCTGATTACGCGAACGCGATCAGGGTCTTCACGCGCCTGGTCGAGCTCGCGCCGAACGTCCCCGCCTACTGGGTGAAGCTCGCCATCGCGAAGGCGAGCTTCCCGCGCACGGCCAAGCAGGCCGAGCGCGACTTCGTGGAAGCCCTGCGCCTGGAGCCGGAGAACGCGGATCTGCACTGCAAGTTCGGCATGTACTACAAGGCGATGAGACAGCGCGCGCGCGCGCAGGCCGAGCTCGAGACGGCCCTCCGGCTCGACCGGCGGCACGCGATGGCCCGCCGCGAGCTGGAGGCGATCGCGCCCGGCTCCGACACCGTGCTCAACCTGAAGAAGCTGTTTCGCTAGGCCGCAGCAGCGGGAAGAGCGCGAGCGCCGTACCGAGCGCGACGAGGCCGATCATGGCGTCGCCGAGCAGCGCCGCCTCCGCCGCAAACGCCGTCGCCACGGCCAGCAGCACGAGCCCCGGCCCGATGCCGGGAGTCGCACCGAGACGGCCGGCCAGCGTGTCGCCTTCGAACGGCGGCGCGCGGCGAAGGCCCAGGGTCCAGAGCATGCCGACCGCGACCAACGCGGCCAGGGCGGTGGCGGCCAGGAGCAGGCGGTGGATCGCTTCCGTCACGAACCCTCCCCCACCCGCCCAGCGCTCAGCGCCGATGCCGTAGCCGGCGACGATGACCACCCAGCCGACGAAATTGCCGATGGGCACGCCGAGCCACGGCCCCGGCGGCGTCCATTCCCACAGGCCGCGACGGACCGCGACCGGCTCGATCGTGAGGTCGAGGGTGACGGCGAAGAGGGCGGCGGCGAGCGCACGCGCCGCCGCCGGGCGCAGCCCGCGCCGTGCGGCCAGGGCGAGGGCGGACGAGATCACGGCGGCCCAGACGAGCGCGACCGCGATCGGCACGCCCAGCGGCGCCAGGACCCACCCCGGCCCGTAGCGATGCGATCCGAACGCGCTCATCGAGACGCGCTCCAGGGCGAAGCCGTAGGCGGCCAGCATGAGGAGCTCGCCCGCGGCCCGGCGCGTGCCCAGGGCCGCGCGCGCGTGAAGGAAGGCCAGGAGGATCGTGACGGGCGCGACCAGGAACTCGTGGACGGCGACGGGGAGGCCCGGCGTCGTCACCGCGTCCGGCCCCATCACGGCCGTTCCGTGAACTCGGCCATGCCGTGGCCGCGGCGGCCCTCGCAGGTGTAGCGCGTGAAGTTCTCGTGCAGGAGCAGCCGCCAGGGATGGCCGGCCAGGTGGCGGCCCAGCCCCCGCGCGAGCTGCACGGGCACGGTGACCGTCCGTTCGACTTCGCCCGCCATCCGCACGATCCCGCGCGCCGTCCCCACCTCGAGCTCGAGGCCGCGCAGCGCCCCCTGGCGGCGGCGGGCCGTCCACGCGACCCGGCGCACGGGCTCCGCCCGCCCTTCCCGCCACACGAA
Source organism: Acidobacteriota bacterium (assembly GCA_003222295.1). Taxonomy (GTDB): domain Bacteria; phylum Acidobacteriota; class Vicinamibacteria; order Fen-336; family Fen-336; genus AA29. Next base: position 16,469 of record QHVP01000141.1, read on the forward strand.
CCCGCCCTCGACCACGTGGCCGCTGACGCTGACGGCCAGCGCGTGCACGGCGAGGTCGTCGCCGAAGCGGACGGTGAAGAGCCGCCACCATTCCGCGGCATTCCAGTCGCGCCTTCCCCAGGAGTGATCTCGACTGCCCGTCCCGTCGAGTTGGCGGAGGCGTCCGTCGAATTCGATCGTCCCCCGCCACCGCCCGGATTGCTCGATGTGATGCGCGCCCACCGGGCGGATCTGCGTGCGCTCGGTCGCGGTCAGGCCGTGGGTGAAGTCGACGGCGGGCGTCGTGGCCGCGAAGGACAGGTCGAAGCGGACGACCGAGGTGCGGGGCGACGCGACCAGAGGCACCGGCCCGGGCGGAAAGCCGGCCGCCTCGTGCGCGGAGAGGCGGCCATCGAAGTGCAGCCGCACCGGATTCCATCCCACCTCCAGGTCCCCGACCCGGACACTGGAAGCCGAGGCCTCGAGGCTCCCACGCTCGAGGCCAAACAAGACGAGGCCGCTGGGCAGGCCGACGGCCAGCAGCGCCTCGCCGCTCCCGCCCGGCCGCGCCCCTACCGAAGAGACGAGCACGATCCCCGTCGCCGGATCCTGCACGTTCACATACACGCTCTCGCGGGCGAGCGGGTGGGCTTCGAGCGCATGGAACGCTTCGTCCAGCGGGGAGGCCGCGGGCAATACGTCCATCTCGGCGGGACCGGGGGCGGCGCCTTCGCCCGCGTCGGAGAGCGGCCGCACCACGCCCGCGCTGCCGTCGACGAGGACGCGCTGCCCCGTGCGCAGGCGCCGGGTCGCGTCGTGGATGTCGACCACGCAGGGCACGCCGAGCTCGCGTGCCACGACCGCGCCGTGAGACAGGAGGCCGCCGATCTCCGCCACCGCCCCCGCGGCCGATGCGAGCAACGGGCCGAGGGCGGCGTCGAGCACGGGCGTGACCAGCACCTCGCCCGGCTCGAGGATCAGGGGCTGGCCGGCCACGATCACCCGCGCACGCCCCACGCCGATGCCGGGACTCACGCCCGTGCCCTGCCCGCTCGGCTCCATGTCCGCCGCGGGAGTGCCCGGACGGAGGTCGACCAGCCGCGGTGCGGGGACGTGCGCCGCTGCTTCGAAGCGACGACGGCGCCGGCGCAGCGTGGCCGGGGACGGCGAGACTCCCGAGAGCGCCTCCCGCAGCTCGGAAACGGCGAGGAAGAAGACGTCGTCGGCCGCGGCCAGGCGTCCCTCCGCCACGAGTCGTGCACCGGCCAGGCGGGCCAGGCGCCGCCCCGCGTCGACGAGCTCCACCGCCATCGATTTGGTCTGCTCGCGGGCGCGCACGCCGTCCCGCGCGTCCGCCAGCGCGCGGCGGAGCAGCGCGCGCCGCCAGGCCCCCAGCCTCGAAAGGATCGCCTGCTCCTCCGCCTCTCGCTGCTCGGCGGCGGCCGCCTGTGTGAATCCCGCGGGCCGCGCGCCCGCGGCCAGCGTCGCCAGCGCCTGCAGGACGGGCGTCGGGTCCTCGCGCCAGGTGCGCGTCCGGAGCTCGCCTTCGGACAGGGCGCGGTGGCCGAAGCGGTCCAGGAACGAGCGGAGGCGGCCGGCCAGCTCCGGGGGGGCGTCGCCGCGGGCCAGCGCCGCCGCGGCATCGGGCGCGGCCACGAAGTCGCGCCACTGCGCGCGGCCGCGTACGGCCGCCGCGAGCGTGTCCAGGGCCTGCGCGGGCGCCGCGCTCTCGACGCCGTCGAGGCCGCCGAGGAGGCGATTGAGCCGCGCGCGCGCGTCGCCGGGCAGCCAACGGCCCAGGAGACGCTCGAGGATGGTCAGGCGGACCGCGCTCGCCCCCGAAACGGCAACGTGCGTCGTGGCCACGCCTCGACCGAGGGCGAGGAAGTCGCCCAGGACCGCGCCCAGATCGGCCGCGCCGCGCTCGGCGGCGGTGGTGCGAGCGTGCAGCACGCGCACGTCCTCTTCCGCGAGCGTGACGCGGGAGGGCAATCGCAGGCCGAGCCCCGCCAGACGCGGCAGCAGGGCGACCAGGCGGGAGACGTCGCGCACGCGCAGGCGCAGCCGCGGGGACGGGCCGGTCCCGCTGGCGCCGAGCACCAGGCGCTCCGCGTCCGCCATGCTCGCGCCCGGCAGGCGCGCGGCGACGGCGAGGCTGCGGGTCAGGTTCAGGTAGAGCCGCTCGTGATGGAGGACGAGGAAGGGCGGACCGCCGGCCTGGCCGACACCGGCCATCCGCGTGACTTCCTCGAACGCATACTCGAGGACCGCGACCAGCATCGACGCCGTGAGCGGAGTGACGGGATCGGGCAGCACCTCGCCGACGTTCGCCCGCGTGAGCCGCTCGACGCGGGGGTCGATCACGGTCTCGCTGTCGACGGTGATGGGCCGCGACTGCAGCAGGACGGGGCCGTCCGCGCCGATGGCCCATTCGACGTCCTGCGCATCGCCGAAGAGCGCCTCCGCCCGCCGGGCCAGATCCACCACGGCGCGCAGCTCGTTGTCGTCGAGGGCGCCGCCGTTGCCGCCGGTCGCCGACCGCCGCGCGCCGGTAGCGCGGTCCAGGACTTCGCGCCGCGGCCGGACGAGGCCGGAGACGAGAGCCTCGCCCCGACCGGCGTGCGACTCCACGACCAGCACGGACGGGTCGCGCGGATCGCGCGTGAACACGACCCCGGCCTGGCGCGGCTCGACGAACTGCTGGACGAGGACGGGGATGGTCGTCGCCGCGCTCGGGGCGCCCAGGAGGGCGGCGTAACCCTCGGCGGTCGCATTTCGGCAGCGACGCACGGCCTCGGCGACCTGCGCGGTTCCGCGCACGTCGAGCTCCGTACGGAACTGCCCGGCGAAGCTCGCCTCCGCGGAATCCTCGGCCGCGGCCGAGGAGCGTACCGCCACCGCCCCCAAACGCCGGCAACCCTCCTCCAGCGCGTCCGCATCGGGCTCCGGCCCGTCCCCCGGCACCACGAACCCATCCGGCACCGGCAAGCCGGCGCGGCGCATCCGCGCGAGCGCCCACGCCTTGCCGCCCGCGCGCTCGCGATCGGCGGCATTGAGCGCGTCGAGCCAGAGGAGAGGCCTCACCACGGGCGCGTGAGCAGCTCCCAGAGAACGAGCACCGTCACGAAGGCCAGCGTGAGGTGGGCCGCGTGCGGCCGGCGCATCTTGAACCGGTGCCAGATCCAGGCCGCGCCATAGAGCACGGGAACCATCGCCACGAGCACGGCCAAAGCGCCCCCGAAGCCCAGGCTTCCCGCGTAGTCGGACAGCGGCGAGTGGCCGAGCACGCCTCCGAACAGGAGGACGAGGTGCAGCACGTACACGACGAGCGTCTCGTGCCCGAGCAATCCCAGCACGCGCGTGCCGGCCATCTCGCGCGCCGCCGCCCACTCTACGCCAGCCAGCGCCAGAACGAGGCCCGCCATACGCAGGAGGGCGTAGCCAGGGGAGACCGTCCAGAATTCGACGCGGCCGGCGAGTGCGATCGTCAGGACCACTCCGGTGACGAGGAGGGCGAGGGCGGCGCGGACGGAGCGCCGGTGCCGGGTGGCGCGGTCGGTGCGCCCAAGCCAGGCTCCGGCCACCGTCCCCGCGAGCACGAAGGCGGCGAACGGGAAGACGGGGAACTGCGAGGGCGCGGCGGCGGGGTCCAGATATCCGCCCAGGAAGAGGGGCATGCGGGTGGAAAGCCGCGCCGACCACACGAAGGGCGCGGCGGCGAGGATGGCGATCGCGGCCGCCGCCGCCACCACCACCCAGCGCCGGCCCGCGAGCCACTGCAGAAGGAGCAACGCCAGCTGGCTCACCGCGATCAGCTGGAGCGGATTGCAGGCGAAGAGATCGGCCTTCTGCGCCGGGCTGGCGTGCAGCGTCTTGTAGACGGACAGGTACGGCAGGTGCAGGAAATAGCCGACGCCGAGCACGAAGAGAAGGCGGCGCGCCCGCCGCAGGCTCGCGCGCAGCGAGAGGGGCGCCCGGGGCAGGCCGGCCACGAAGCCGGAGGCGAACAGGAAGCCGGGCGCGGTCGAGCCGTGGAACATCACCTCGAACTGGTACCAGGGGGCGGCCCGGCCGGCGCCGGACACGAGATCGTCGAAGACGTGTCCCTGCACCATCAGCAGCGCCATCACGCCGCGGAAGGCGTCGATGTACAACTCGCGGCTGCGGCGGGGGGCGTGGCGACGGTCGACGAATGGGGGAGCGGGGCTGGCGGCGGCGGGGCTCACGACGGCACTCATCGAGAGCGTCTCCGCATGGCCGGTAGACCCCTTAACGACCAGGAGCTCAGCGCCGCGCAGCGGCGGTGAGCGGTGGGGGGTTTCAGGGGGGGTCGCAGCCAACCAGCCCGCTGGTGGCCGCAGTGCGAACGCCCACCCGACAATGCGTGAGTGCCCCCCCTGAGATTAAACGATGAGGCCGCTGGCAGGGGCGGTGCCGGCCGGGTCGGCGGCGGCGTCCTGGACGTGCTTGAGCAACATCGACTCCGGTCCGGCGCCCACGAACTCGTGGGTCTCGCCCACCACGGTCTTGGGCACGGAGGAGATGTGGTACTTCTGCGCCACGTCCGGATAGCCGGTCACCTCGATCCCATCCGCGGTGACCTTGTCGCTTTCGATCGCGAACTTGAAGGCCAGGCGGACCGCCCGGGGACAATACGGTCAGGTCGGCGTGGAGAAGACCTGGACATGGACGGGTGTCGTGATCGCCTTCAGCGCGGCCCGCGTCGGGTCGCTGAGCCCGCTGTCTCCGCTGGAGACGTCCAGGATGGCTTCCACGAGCGTGCCGAACTCGTAGCCCGAGGGCAGCCCGTACATCCGGATGCCGTAGTCCTTCTCCGCACCCATGACCGCGATGGCAGGGCTGCGCCGGATCCCGAGGCTCTCCACCTTCTCCTTGTCGAGCACGAAGTTGTAGCTCTCGGCGGTGATGCGCGAGTCGACGTTGGCCAGCTCCTCGACCAGCCGCTTGACCTGTTCGGACTCGGGGTCGGCGAGGGCCTGCGAGAACACGGCCAGCCGCACCGGATGGACGAGCCGCCCGAACTCTTCCTTGAGCTGGCCGGCGACTTCGTCGGTGATGAGCGGCATGGCCTTCCCGAGTATAGCAGTCAGCACGGACCGAGCAGGAGAAGTCCGGCCACCAGGCTCCTATACCCAGGTGGGGAACCACGTCCAGGGCCGCCATCCGCGGATTTCGAAGTAGTACCAGGAGGTGGGGATGGGAAGGGCGAGCAGGAAGGGCAGAAAGAAGAAGTACATCAGGACGACGAGCCCGAGATAGGACCGGGAGACAGGCGTAGGGGATCGCCTCGAAGAGATAGTGGCTGTAGTTGAGCGTGCGCGGGGAGAGGCCCCAGGGCAGGTAGAGGAAGAAGTACCCGAAGCCGGAGAACAGGCGCCGCGGGTCGCGGGTCCGCGCGCCCGTGTAGACGGCCCACAGCGAGACGGGGACGGAGACCCACCAGAGCGCGGGGTTCCCGATGGCGACGATGCCGCGCACGACGGACTCTTCCGCATTCTGGTTGAAGTAGTACCAGGTCGGCCGATACAGCCAGGGCCAGGTGTACCACTTGCTGAAGTACGGATGGGTGGCGCGCAGGCCGGCGTGATAGTTCCAGATCGCCTTCGTGTGCGGCCAGAGGTCCTTGAGCGAATGGCCCTGCTGCATCCAGGGCACGTAGCTCAGCACGTAGACCGCGAGGGGGAGGGCGCCGAAGGCGATCGTGGTGAGGGCCAGCTCGC